>PXCX01000068.1 GCA_003565195.1 PVC group bacterium
ATCCGTTCACGGACATAAAAGCACAGGATCGTAGACGTCGCGGCTCCGTCTACAGGCCCTTACGGGCTTGAATTGAACAATAGATTGTCTACTTTAATCTCCCAATTCGCGGCCTTGCAGTCGACAGGATCGACGGGATCGACGGGTGTCGACGAGTCGCAGACAAATACGGCGAGCCGCCGGTGTGTTCCCCATGGGTTTTGCAAGGGTAACCTTCGCTTCGCTCGGCAGCTTTCAGAGAGGTAGGCAGGCGAAGCATTACCCTATGTTTTGACTTAAAAGCTTAGCACTCCCGGACTGAAACGTCAACACCGAAAATCGATTTTTAAATTTTTTACTTTCGCAGAATTTTAGGAATTCGACAAAATCATGGAAAAGAGTTTTGATGGTTATGCCTTCAAAATGCAAATCGCAACTGTACCTCGAAGGGCATCGGTTGCGCCTCCGGCGCGGGTGGCGGCGAACCAGAGCATGAGGCGCGCCATTTCGATGTGGAAATCGATATGCTCCGAGATGGTCTTCGGCATCGGCTCGCTCATCTTGGATGCCATTCATCCTTCCCCGTTCCGGACAAGCTTCCAGACATCCGGTTCCATGTTGTTGCCTGCGACCATCCAGAGCGCGTCATGGTAGACGAAAACGCTCGCGGCGTGCCGGGGCGCCCACGGCGTCCCCGGAAGTTCCGTCCATTTCACCCCGTCGGAGGAGTACCAGACATCCTTCCGGTTCCGCCCTTCGTGGTGCCAGCCCTCGAGGACCCAGATCTTGTCATCCCAGACGGCGAGTTCGTGGTACTGCCTCGGGTGCCAGGGGGCGTGGACGAGGTGACAGGTCCAATCGATGCCGTCGGCGGTGCTCCAGACATCGTTGTAGTAACGGCGTTCGGGGGTTGACGGTGTGTCGTAGGTCCCACCGCCAAGGATACAGAGCCTTTCCTTGAAGATGACCGTCCCCGAGCTCATTCCACGTTCGCCCCAGGGCGCGTGCTCGCGAACCTTCGTCCAGCGCACCCCATCCTCGGAGGACCAGATATCGTTGTAGAAGATCTCCCGGTCGCCCTTGACAAAGCCCGGCATCGTTTGCCCGCCCATCGCCCAGAGCCTCCCCTTGAAGGCATGCACGAGGGCGAGCGCCCGCATCCCCCAGGGAAGCGCGTCGCAAACACGGGTCCAACGCGCTCCGTCCTCGGAGCACCAGGCATCCGGCTGATAGTGCCCCTGGTTGCAATCTCCGCCGATGATCCACATCTTTCCATCGTGGACAACGACGCCGGCGGTGTGGCGACCCTCCCAGTCGGAGGCCGGGTCGAAACTCTCATCAAGGAAGGTGTTCGGCTTGACGAGGGTCCAGGTCGCGCCATCGGTCGAGGACCAGACCTCGTTGTTGCAGGTGCGGGGGAAGCAGACGCTGTTGCGCTTGCTCCATCCCCCGAGGAGCCACATTCGATCCTTGTAGACGAGCGCTCCGGCCCCGTCGCGCCCCGCGAAGTTTGCCTTCGGTGTCACCTCGATCCATCGATACGGTACGTTTGCCATTGTGATCCTTTGGTGTTACCGTGAACATGAAACTGGATTGTTTCTTTGAAGAACAGGAAATTGCTTCGTAAAAACTGAATCAACAGCCATTTCCTTCCTCCCCGTCGGACAACCCCTTACAACCGTTCTATCGCTCTTTTCTCCGACATGCGATCCAGCCGTCAATCCTCCGCTAACCTCGGAAATGTTACCTATGTCCTGAGCCCACTTTGCTACCCATGTCCTGACCGCGCCGTCACAAACCTACTGTCTCGAATGGCACTTACTTAAGAGGTTTTTACATAATATTTCGATTTGCGTGACGTGCCATTGAATGACGAATGACGAAATACCCACGTGTCACGGCGTAGTGTTTCGATTGCTTTCATCAGTCCCCGAGGCAAGTGAAACGGGTCTTTTACCGGCAATGCGATCACTTCGTTCACGGGATTCCCAAAACGGTCAAGTCGCTGAATCCATTCCCCGTGTTCACGATCCGGAAAATGGCGGAAGGCCCAGTCGTGGCATTTCCAGTACCAGTCAAGACACCATTGCTCGCGGATTTCCTCGAAAGCCAGCAGACAGCCGGGCAGTGCCTCGGTAAACGGCCACCACAATTTTTTGTCCGCGTTTTTCCAGTAGACCGGCTGCCTGCCTTCGACATCAATGCCCAGAAACAAGCCGCCGTACTCCGGATCCCAGCCTTTTTCAAAGCAGCATCGCATGGCTTGTGCCGCGCGTTTTGAACATTCCGGTACACCCGCCATCCGGAAGTTTTCGATCTGGAACCAAAGCGTCTCAATACCATGTCCGGGCACCATCGCCCGACCGGCCGGGGTATCCGCGACACTGCCGTCCAAATTGATATATTCAAGCACAACATCACGATCGCTACGATAAAACAGATTGAGTACATCCCGGCCTAGCCGCAGCCCGTGCTCCAGAATTTCAGGGCAGTCCAGCAGTTTGCCAAGCTGGGTGAAGGCGTACGAAAACTGCATGGCCTCGCGTTGCGGTCGCATACCCGGCGGGGTCGGGTAAGGCGCGGTTGCATATGAACCGGGACAAGCCAGTCGCGCCGCCACCGAAAGATATGTTTCCCGGGCAATCCCGAGCGCTTCGTCGTCATTGGTCAGTTTGTAATACTCAATCAAACCGTAGAGCGCAAAAGCATCCACGACGATACTGTCCGGACCGGTTTTCAAATTCCCGGCTGCGTCCACCAGAAAAACCCAGCAACCGGCATCATCCCTGCCGTGCTTGCGCAGGAACTCAAACTGATTATGCGCGGCCTGACGCCAGTCTTCACGGTTTTCGATCGTATTGCAAAGCGCGGCAAACGTCCATAAAGCGCGGGCATTGCTCCAGATATATTTATCCGTACTCAAGACCTTCCCGTCATCCCCGATACAGGTGAACATACCGCCATGTTTCCAGTCAATGCTGAACTTCATCCAAAACGGCATGATATCCTGCCGCAAATGTCGCAGAAGGAATTTTTCAAGTTCTGAAAAGGTCATCGTAAGTAGCCTGTTTATTCAATCCAGATGGGACTGCTGCAAGCCATGTTGCCCGTTTTGCTGCAAAACTTTGACCAGGCAGGCGTCTCCGGAGCGGGCCGCCGGATCAAGGAAACCGGCGGAAAAAATCAACGACCTTTTCCGCCATTCTGGTGAAGGCTTTCCGTTGCGCGTCAATGGTCATACCACCGATATGCGGCGAAATGATCAGATTGTCATGATGACGGGCATACTCGACCAAAGGATCCTGAACAATCCGACCGGCCAGCTCTTCCGCCAGCACATCAATCCCGGCGCCGGCCAACTGCCCTTTATCCAGAGCCTTCAGAAATGCTTTCTCGTCAATCAATTTGCCGCGCGAAGTATTGATCAAATAAGCGCCCGGACGCATCAGCCCGAATTCACGCGCGCCGATCATGCCGTTGGTTTCAGCGGAAAGATGCACATGGATCGTAATGATCTCCGAACGGCGAAGAAGTTCGTCCAAGGGCAGTTGTTCAACCCAGGCATCGTTAATTTTCCGGTACGGATCACAGGCCAGCACGCTCATTCCGAAACCGTGGGCAAGCCGGGAAAAAATCTCGCCGAGACGACCGTAGCCAATGATGCCGACAACGCGGCCGGCGGCTTCACGGCCCCGGAACCGGGAACGTTCCCAATGTCCGTCCCGCACCGCATCAAAGGCAGACGGCAGGCGGCGCAGCACGGAAAGCATGAGCAGGAAAGCCAGTTCGGCCGTGGAGGTGATATTCTTGAGTGTGTCGTAATCATCTTTAAGCGACTGCACAACAATGCCACGATCCCGGCAGCAGGCAAGGTCAATATGGTCCGTTCCGGTAGATGGTGTCGCCACGAGTTTGAGCTTGGCCGCCGCCGCGAAAAAATCCGGGGGCAGTCGTTGCTGGATGTTCGTGATAATACCGTCGTATGGCGGAATCTCGCTTACCAGCTCGTCGTAACCGATATTCGGTCGTACCATGACCTCGCCAACCTGGCGCAATGTCTCCAGCACATCCGGCAGGTGTTCAATTTCCGTGGTGACAAGCAGACGAAAACCGGGTTTATTCCGGCTCATTCGATCAATCTGGTTCATACGGTACCACCATCATGTAGCCTCACGTCGTGCCATTTTTGTTTCATTCAAGGGCGACCTTCGCTTCGCCCCCGCCACCCCGTAGGCTCAGGCGAAGGCGGATTGGTTTCGTTAACTTGACACTATATCAGGCTACAAGCGATCTTCCAATGACATTTTTTAAGTTTGCGGAACTCGAATGAGATGCCATCATTCACCGGGCTCTGACTTCGCGACCGTCGTCTGTAACAGCGGTACCTCTCCCACATGCTGCCGTTCGCTCGCGTTGCGAGCCGCAGAACGGCAGCTACTGTGGTCTAACCCGAATGGCGCAACACTTCAACGCACCCTTACTCGATCCCTTAACCGCCACCCTTACTCGGATACCCTTACCCGACCCGCTTACCCGCGCTCTATTCCCCTAGCTCACAAAGTGTCTGTCCTTAATTCCCTTAATTCCTCTGCAAACAGGTTTTCGGCCTTCACACGAGTTGGCCATCCCACAATTCCCGCAAAAATGTCCGCCACGGCAGCAGCTCGACACCATTGGGCATGCGCCGGGGTTCGCTCTCCCGGCAGACCAGGATACGCTTTCCGACCGCTTGTTCCTCTGACAAAACCTGCAATGGGCGCGTATCGATTTCATGAATGCGAGTAGAGGCTTTGACCTCGATCGCCACATCCATCTTACCTAGGATGAAGTCGACTTCCAATCCGGTGCTGGTACGCCAATAATGCAGTTCCAGTTCCGGTTGACGATAGGCCTGATACGCCTTGAGCTCCATTAGAAGCCATTGCTCGAAGGATTTTCCGAACTCGGAGGTTCCCGCCCGCGGCGTCCGTCGCGCCAGAAAGTTCGACACGCCCACGTCGAAAAGATAGAACTTCTCCGTTTCGATCAATCGGCGATTGACCGCTTTGCGCCATGGCGTCAGCCGGAACCCGA
>PXCX01000018.1 GCA_003565195.1 PVC group bacterium
CAAACCGGCGCCGAACCCGCGGCCGCAACCCGCTAAGCGCAAGAAAAAACGCTAGCCAAACGGCAACGGCAGCAATGCATTTGTCCCTCCGCAACGCCGTCTGGGTTTAGAATGGTGGAAAGGATTCTCTTCTCGCGACACGCGACACCCGACACCGTGGCGATTCTTCGCCGCTGCCTGCGCTGCATCATTGTTGACTTTGTTAGGAATTTATTTCATAATATTATGCAAGAAAACCAACAGGGGAAGACCATGAAGCACCGCAATTCTGTTGTAACGAGTTATTCCGTGAAATATCCATATCGATTCATGGCCCTAGCTTTAAGTTTCTTGATCTCAGCGGTTGCTCTCACCCAGGCGCAAACATCCGGCCGGAACAGGGAAAGAGTCCGCGAGTATTTGTTGAACGGCGGCATGTTGATTCTCAATACCGGCATGGGTTCCAAACCGTTTTTTGATTCAGCGCGCGAAGAACTTAATGAATTGTTTCCTGAAATACCGGTCCAACGGTTGGCACCGGATCATCCCATTTTTCATTCATACTACAATCTTGAGACAGTTGAATATCGACGCGCTGTCCGCGAGGCGGGTTATACGAGCGACGCACCGTGGTTCGAAGGTATTACGGTTAATTGTCGCACGGTGGCTGTCGTTTCGCGCTGGTGCATGGCGAGCGGCTGGGACGACTTGGAGGACGAGGATATCCTGGGTTATTCGGTCGAGTCAGCCAAGCAACTGGGCGTGAACTTGATGTCCTACGCAACCGCCCAGCGCGCATGGGCGAAAAACGCGGTTCAGGCAATGCAATTCGTAGACGAAGACCCGCATGCCACCGGGAAAATGTTTCTTTCCCAGATTGTTTATGATGGGGAATGGCGAACACGTCATGCCGGAATTTCAGTCCTCTTGCAACAATTCAACCAGAAAACCGAGATACCGGTTCAGTTTTCCTTGCGCGAAAAAAGGTTGTCCGATCCCGAAGTTTTTGATGCGCCGATGCTCTACATTACCGGCCATGAAAACTTTGTGCTTAGCAGTGCTGAAATTGCCGGTTTGCGCGAATATATCAAAAGCGGGGGATTCGTTTTCGCGGAAGCATGTTGCGGGCGTCGCGGTTTCGCCCAGGCATTCGAACGTGAACTTCGCAGAGCATTGCCGGAACACGAGTTATCGCGCGTACCGGATCACTCACCCATTTTTCAGATGCCAAACCAACTTGATCAAATCGGTGTGACGCCTGCACTGGCCGCGCACATGAATAATCAATCGACGATTTCACCCCATTTACGCGGCATTGAAATCGACGGCAATTATGCCGTCATTTTCAGCCCCTACGGATTGGCCGGCGGCTGGGAAATGTCGCAAAATCCTTATGCCCACGGTTACGATGACCATGGTTCATTGCACCTGGGAGAAAACATCTTGATGTATGCGATCACGTTTTGACCTTTTTTTGGTGCATGTTTGCCGCGGCTTGAGCACCCTTGGACCCGGGTGTGCGGTGGTGGGGCTTATTCTTTTGACCGGCCATCCGGTCACGGCCGCAACCCGCGCTACAGCGCAGGAGGAACAGATCCTTCAGCAACTCTGGCAACGGCATCAAAGCGTTACGACCGAGCATGCGCGTTTTGCTGAAACCTGCGCCCGCCTCGAAGCGCGTTACCCGGATTACGTCTTTCTGCCGATAGTCCGTGGAGTTGCTGCCTGGCATCATTTGCAGGACGGTAGCATCGATGAATCGGTTAATCTGTGGTTGCGCATCAAGCGTGATGCATCGCGTGATCCGATCGGCCGGGCGGCGCAACGCATGTCCCGCACCTGGTTAACCAGAATTGACCGCGAACAGGTTCGCAAGGCATTACGCAAGGCCTACACTGAAAAAGTGAGGTATCCTGAAACGCTGGCACCGTTACGCGCCATGGATGCTGCAACCCGTCCGCCGCTGGAAGATCGCTGGGGCGATCCATGGCTCTATGAGTGGGCAAGTTTCCGTTTTTTGAATGTGCGGCAGGGACAACATTATCGTTTGGAAAGCACCAATATCCGGACCACATCGGATATTACAAAAGCATTGAAGATCGACTATGGCGAGGGTTTGACGCTTCGTCCGGAACGTTTGATCGATTCTACCGGCGATCGTCAAACGCTGGAATTCAAGACCATCACCACGCCGGCTGAATCCGTCACACTCACTGAAGGTGCATCTTATCGAGGTCAATCATTCGTATACATAGGCGTGCGAATCGTCATTCTGGCCGACGGCGATCATTGGGAGATTTTAAGCAGGCCCAGTCCTTAATACGCTGGCAAAGCAAGGAGTTATAGCGTGACAACCAATAAACTGATATCCATTGAAGCCATCCGACTGAAAAGCCGGATTCGCGAAGATTTGGGCGACCTGGAAACCTTGAAAAGCAGCATCCGTGAGCATGGCTTATTCAATCCTGTTCTGGTGGACAGCCAGTATAACCTGATTGCCGGCGAGCGGCGATTGCGTGCGGCACGTGAACTTGGCTGGAAACAAATCGAGGTACGGGTGATGGACAGCTTGGACGAGGTTGCCCTGCTTGATGTTGAGGTCCACGAGAATCTTTTGCGAAAAGATTTTACCGAACAGGAAATCGCCAAGAGTATCGAAGAGAAGAAAAGAAGACTTCACCCACCCTGGTATCTTCGCTTACGGAACTGGTTCGTGCGGTTGAAACAGCGTTTGTTTTCGAGACGCACGGCTCCTGGTGCTGCACAACTGCATTCCGCGTCAAGCCTCAAATTCAAGAAAGCCGATTGAAGTCACGTCCGATCGTCAAACGTCTTCACCGGACTCTCCGCAAGACATTACGAAACGCGGGATGGTCCACGGATTCCATCAATTCAAACAAGACGCTTTCGGTTGTTGTCAGCCGCGCTCCCGCGGCCCGGCACATCGCCAGTCCCATCCGGTAATTCTTTTCCGACCGTGACGACACCGCATCGCCGACAACATGCGTCACGTATCCCGCTTGTTGAAAGTCGCGGATCGACAGGTAAATACAAACATGGCTCTCAATTCCCGCCACCACCAGATGCCTGGGTTTCTTTTTGTTCAGGTACTCCACGAGCGCCGGCTGTCCCGAGGCACTGAATGTCCGCTTGGTAAAGATCGGGAAATCGTACTTGTCGATCTCCAGAACCGGCAAGGTCGGCCCCAGTTTCTCGGGAACCTGTTCAAGCGCCACCATCGGAAGCGCCATATCCGCCGCCGATGCGATCAACGTCCTGATATTCGCCAGCAAGGCGGCGCGATCATGCATCGACAGCGCCAATTTACCCTGTACATCGACCAGGATCAGCAGGCTGTTATCGCAGGTCATACGATCCATGTTTGATGCCTTTCATATTCTGTATCCAGCGACGATGCTGCCCCGCGTCATATCATAACCCCAAAATCAACTTGACGATTCCAAAATACAACAGCAGTCCGGTCACATCGACCATAGTCGTCAAGGCCGGACTGGCCACAATAGCGGGATCAAGGTTTACACGCGCGGCAGCCAACGGCAGCAAGGCGCCGACGAGAGTCGCCGTCACCACCTGGCTCATCATAGCCACACCGATGGCCACCGCAATCAGTTGCAACGGGAACCCTTCGGGTGTCTCGATACCACGTGACATCAATAGAACACGCAGCAATGCAAACAAACCGACCAACAATCCCAGCAATATGGCAATCGTCAACTCCTTACGCAAAATTCGCAGGATATTGGACGGTCGAACCTCGTTAAGCGCCAGCGCGCGCACAACCACCGTTGCGCTCTGACTTCCCGTATTGCCGCCGGCATCGGCAAGCATCGGTAAATACATGGCCAGAATAATGAAGTCCGTCAGCATCGCCTCATAACTGTGAATAATAAGACCGGACAAGATACTGAGCGCCGCCAACCCAACAATCCATGGCGAGCGTCGTTTAAAATGCACCCACGCCGATGCCTTAAGATATCCCCTTACCTCATGTTCACCGGAGATGGCCATCAGTTTTTCGAGGTCTTCGCTCTGTTCCTGGCGTATAATGTCAACCGCGTCATCGTGGGTCACAATACCGACCAGTTCGTTATCGGCGGTCACAATCGGCAGGGCCAGCAAATCGTATTTTTCGATTTGGCGTGCCGCTTCCTCCTGATCGCTGTCAACCTGCGCGCTGATCACATCCGTAAACATGATATCGGCCACAGTCTGGTTTGGTTTTGCGAGAATCAAATCCCTTAACGAGACAAAACCCATGAGTTTGCGGGTATTATCGATCACATACAGATAATAAATCATCTCCTTGCCGGCCGCTTGGGCACGAATCTGTTCCAAGGCCTTGGTGACCGTGGTTTCGGCGCGCAAGGCTGCGTACTCGGATGTCATCACCGCGCCGGCCGTGCCTTCCTGATAGCTCACCAGTTTGCGAATATCTTCGCGTTCGGCCCGGGCAACCAGCGGAAGAATTTCATCGCGTACCGTTTCATCCAACTCTTGCACCAAGTCGGCCCGGTCATCCGACGGCATCTCCTCAATCAATCGCGCCATTTCAGTCCGGTTACTGCCGCTGACAAGTTCAACCTGTTGATCCAAATCGAAATGGGCGAATATATCCGCGCGCAAAGGCGACGCCAGCAACCTCAAAACACGCCATATTTCACCTGATGTCAATGCCGATAAAAACTCGACCACCACCTCGGGATGGGTCTCGGCGCAGAATTCGTGGATGCCGTCGACATCATTCGCTTCCAGCATATCTCTTAAATCAGGTAACAGCGCGGTATTAGTCATAAACACAGCCTTAGGCACTAAACATCATATTAAAAAAGACGCCAAGGTATGGAGTTTGCCACTCGCATACTCTCGTCTCGGGTTGAATCAACTACGTCACTTGAATTTAAGCATAAAACAATCAATATGTCAAATTAACTGTCATCCCATGGAATAAAGGAATGATGGAAGATTGGAATAATGATAGAAGGCCAAACCCGTTATTCAGCAAGCCGGAAAACATGCAACGCAAAATTGGCGCATCACCGGAATCTGAAA
>PXCX01000014.1 GCA_003565195.1 PVC group bacterium
CGGCTGCTGTTCAATCGGCCGGCTGTTGTATCCGGCAATGTTGCGCACGTTCGCCTTGGCGAAAAGTTTATAGCGCCGTTCCATCTCATTGATGGCCCAGCGCAAGGCGATAGATACTTTTTTGGGATCGGTAATAACGGGAATTACAAGGTGGGGTAACTTGTTGTAAATCGAAAACTCGACGATTTTGGGGTCGACCAAAATCAGGCGCAATTCGTCGGGCCGTTTGGCCATTAACAACCCTGCCAGGATAGTGTTCATGCATACGGTTTTTCCCGAGCCGGTGGCGCCCGCGATCAGCAGGTGCGGCATGGTTGCCAGGTCGGCCAATAAATCGTTGCCGCCGACATCCTGGCCCAATACAATTGGCAATTGCACTTGCCGTTTTTCCCAGACATCGGATTCAATCATTTGGCGTAAAAACACTTTTGAGGCGCTCTGGTTTGGCACTTCGATGCCGACCACACCCTTGCCGGGTATGGGCGCCTGGACCCGCACACTGGTGGCTTTAAGCGACAGCGCAAGATTATTGCTTAAGCCGCCGATTCGCTCGACCCTGACACCGGCGGCCGGCAACAGTTCGTAACGGGTGACGACCGGTCCTTGTTCGACATTGGTGACTTCGCAGGCAATATTGAATTCGGCAAGCGTTTGCTTGATTACCCGCGCCGTTGTCTCCGTGTCGCTCGCCAGACCGCGTTGGTTGTTGGCGGGCAACGGATCCAGTAATCCGATATCCGGCAATCGGTATCCGGGTGTGCTCGAACCGAGCGTCGTCTCGGATGCTTGGAGCGCGGCCCGCTGGTCGCGGCGATCCGCCGTCTTGCCGCGATCGGGAGTTTTTCGAACGACTGGTTTTTGTTTCGGCTTAATGGTTTCCTGGGGTGCATCTGCCGGCGGCGGGGTGGGGGGTGTGACCGTGGGTGTGGGTGTTGCAGTTGCGGTCGCTGGCCGTGGCTTGGCAAACCGCGGTTGCATGCGGGGAAGATCTGTCGCGGTGGCTGTCGCCTGTCGTTGCCGGAGCCGTTGAATGCCAAGGAGACTGGCATGGCCGATCCGGACTGCCGATCGCGAAAGCCATGCGCCCGCCGATCGGAATCCGGCGAAAAGCGGTCGTAAACCGCAGAAAGCGGTTAGTGTTGCAGCCAGTGCGGTTGCCATCAGAATACGCGTGCCCCATGAACCGACGACCGAAACCAGGGAGTTGACCAGCGCACCCATCAGGATCCCGCCGGACGCGTTTCCAATGTTCAGATGCCGGTTCAGGCCGTTAAACCACGAAGCACTCAGGCCCAGCCACCCGGCGATTAACCAGATGGCGAGCATGCTCCAAAGCGCCTTTGAACGTAAGCGCCGCTTAGATTGCGCAAAAAATAGCCAGTAAATCCCCAGTCCGAAACACCACAACGGCAAGAGATAGGCACCCAGTCCCAAAACGTTGAAAAGCGTAAATCCCGACCATGCACCTGCCGGCCCTACGAAATTGGCCGGTGGTATTTGGGGAGGCGTATGCAGGCGGGATATATCCCGCCAGTCATATGAGAACAGACTTAAACTCAACAGGATACCACACGCCAAAAACAATATGCCCCCCACCTCGGAGACATTACCGGGCCTGTTATCCTGTCGTGATGCCATGAACGCGACTAACGCTGTTTCTCTTGAATTTGTGAACTCCCATGAACAGTGAAGCAAACCATGGCCGTAATGTCAAGCGGTATCGGCACAGTGGTATCGGCGCAGCAGGTCTTTGTCGCAATGGATTCAAATCTTGTCCGGATCCCAGCGGCCGACCAGGCGTTCAAAGCACGGATCGGGGAAATGTTGCTTAAACAAACGGTAGTACCATAATTCCTTGGGCGAATTCAGGACATAACCTTCTGGCGTCACGCGGTCTTTTTCGGTAAACGCATCGTCCGCGATGTGAGAAGCCGCAATCTGATCCATCAGGTTGTCGGTTCCGGTGCCGCGTGAGAAGCGCAGTTTAATCCGTTTGCAAATGCTTTCCGGTAGCATCTGCGCGAACGCTTCCCGCAGAATCCATTTTTCGATGAGGTCACCCGTGTGATTATGCCGGATTTTCCATTCAACCGGAACATGGGCGGCAAACGCGATGACGTCCGGATCGAGAAACGGCGTACGATAATTAATGCCATGGGCCATCATGGCCCGGTCAAGCCGTTGCAATGCGGTGTTGTAGGCGATGTCGACGAGGCGCTTCATCATTTTTAGTCGGGCGCCGACATCGGCAATATCTTTCAAGAGATGATAGCCGCCGAACAGTTCATCGGCGCCTTCGCCGCTGAGAATGCAGGCGGTTGTCTGGGCGGCCCGTTCGGAAGCAAACAGGTTCGAAATCGCGCCGCTGACGCAGTCTTCATCGAATGATTCGATACTCCAGACAGCTTGCGGCAGTATAGTCTCGATTTCTTCCGCGCTAAACAGGCGAACCTCATGTTGCATGTCCAGGTGCCTCGCAACGATCCGGGCGTTGACTACATCGGGCGCGTTTTCGTCAACACCTACGGTTAATAAGGGGATATCGACGCCAAGCGCTTTCACTGCGGCGGCAATAATCGAGCTGTCGAGACCTCCACTCAGCAGACAGGCGCCGACGGACTGGTCGGCGAGGCGGCGCTCGACGGCACGCATCAGGCAATCGTGTAACTCCTTGGCAGCCGCAGCAGGTGTTGATGGCATTGATATCCGCGGTGTTTGGGCAACATAACCGGCAACCCCATGCCGTGACGAATAGGTAGTGCCGGGCAGAACCTCTTGCACATCCTGCGAGATTCCGACCAAGGCCTTCATTTCCGAGGCAAAACAGTGATTTCCGGAATTGGTTTTACCACGGTATAACGGGCGAACTCCGACCGGATCGCGCGCCAGCAGCAGCTCGTCGCCGTCGAAAACCGCGCAACCGAAAACCCCTTCCAGAAGTGCCGGGAATGTACGCCCATATTCGCGGTACAACCGCAAGGCCAATTCTGCATCAGATTCGTTTCGCGGCCGTGTATTATAAATCTCGCCATCGAACAGCAACGTGATCCCGTCCGCCTGGGCGAACCCGTCGCCGCGCGCTGGCGACAGTTGCGAAGCCTGGGTTCCCAGTGCGGAATCCTGTCCGGCATGCAGCCGATGATGGTCGGGACCGCGATGCTTCAATATCCGCAACATGGTTTCGACGGTTTCGCGACTGTTTTGCGCGTTGATGATTCCCGCAATAGCTGCCATGGTGGTGTGTTCGCTCCTTTCGTGCCCGATGCTCTCGTTGCCGTACTGATTTCCCTGGTTTCGGGTTTCCGGGATCCGTGCCTCTCAATCAATTAACCCTTGCGCCAGCAGAAATTCGCGGGCGACCGCCACCGGATCGCGACCGTCTTCGTCGATTTCCCGGTTCAGCCGCTGCATGGTGGCGTTGTCGATCGCGCCGGCCAGAGTATTCAGTGCCTCGCCAACCTGTGGATAGGTTGCCAGCACATCAGCACGGGCAACCGGGGCGGCGTAGTACGGCGGGAAGAATCCGCGATCGTCTTCCAGGACGCGTAGATCGTAGGCCGCAATACGACCGTCAGTGGCAAAGGCACTGATGACATCGACTTGTTCGCGGGCGACCGCGCGGTACATCAGACTGGAATCCATGTCGCGCGTGGAACCGAACCCGAATCCGTAGGCCTCCTGCAAGCCTGGATAACCGTCTTCACGCACGGCGAATTCTGCGGTGAATCCCGCATTCAGATTTTCCGCCATCGCGGCCAGGTCACTGATGCGCCGCACGTCGTGCTCGTCGGCGAACGATCCGTTGACGGTTATCGCGTAGGTGTTGTTGAAACCGAACGGTTCCAGCCAGACGGCATCATATTGCTCGGCATAGGCTGATTGAACAGTGGCGTAGACAACGTCCGGGTCGGCGATGACCTCCCGATCGAGGATGCTGGTCAACGCGGTGCCGGTATATTCCGCATAAAGATCTATGTCACCGCGTATCAAGGCGGAATGACAGATCATGGTGCCGCCCAGATTGGTGCGCCGGCGGACGTTCAGATCCGTACGTCCTTCAATAATCTGAGCCATGATTTCGGCAATGACCAATTGTTCGGTGAAATCCTTGGAACCGATCGTGACGGTATTTTCAGCGACCCGGCCGCAGCCTGCAATCGTCAGGGCGCCGGCCAGCACGAGGACGCTAAGCCCGGTCATTATCCAGGTTGTCAGTGTTTGTTTGCGTTTCTTCATGTCTGTCGTAACCTCCGTTTTAGTCTTCGTTCCAGCCAGCCGATCAATCCGCCCAAAAGCAAGGCTTTAGACGATGCGGCAATCACGCCGAGCATAATCGAGTTATAGTTCATTGTTGATAAGCCGCGGAATATGAAGTCGCCCAGTCCACCGGCACCGATCAACGCCGATAATGTGGCGATCCCCACCGTAATCACGGCGGATGTGCGGATGCCGGCGATAATGACGGGTGAAGCCAGAGGTAATTCCACAATCCATAATTTCTGATTACGGGTGAAACCCAGTCCGTCTGCTGCTTCAAGGATATTGGGGTCTACGCCGGCCAGCCCGGTCAGCGTATTGACTATGATTGGCAACAGCGCGTACAGGATCAGGGCGCCGATGGCCGGCGGTTGCCCCAGACCAAGTGGAATCATCAAAAGTGCCAGCATGGCGACGCTGGGAATGGTCTGCATGATGCCCGACACGCCCAGCACGAAACCGCGCCACGAGGCATGCCGGGTAATCAAGATACCCAGCGGTACCCCGATCAGAATTGCCGAACAGGTGGCGAATCCGGTCAACCACAGATGTTCTACAACTTTTTCCCAAAGAATAAATCGTTGTTCAAGAGTATATTCAAAAAAATTCATTCGGTTTGCTCGTTCAGTAGCATCCCGTAGGGATGCGGAATGTTGGAATACTGGAATTATGGAATGTTGGTAAATAGTGCAAATATGATGCTTACGTTTTCAGATTCCGGTGATGCGCCAATTTTGCGTTGCATGTTTTCCGGCTTGC
>PXCX01000064.1 GCA_003565195.1 PVC group bacterium
GCCGCCGCCGCCGTGGGCTCGGTCATTGGCAGGGGCTCAGGCGTCGGCGCCGCAGCCATGGACATGCTCAGTTCGATTGGAATTATCTGCGGCGGCGGGGTCCGGAACCGGCGCCGCAGCCATGGAACGATCAACAGCGTCAATACAATTACCAAGTGCGCGGCGATAACCCAGAGGACCATTTTAGACGTTAGATGATAATCTTTTGGTTTCATGGCGATGACGCAGACTCGCCCTCGGTTACCAAGGCCAGTCGCGATAAACCTGCCGCATACGCGGAGCGCAGGACTTTGACGACATTCCCATAGGCAATCCGTTCGTCGGCGCGAACCAGTAACGGCATCGAAGGATCGGCCTGACCCCAGGCATGTAAATCTTCCGCCAGACGTTCAAAGGATACCGGTTCCGCGTCGATGTAATACTGGCCGTGTTCATCCACCGTAATCGTGCGGCCCGCGTCCTCGCTTAGTTCGGCGGCGCGCCCGCTCGGTAATTGTACCGGAATACCTTGTTCAAGCAGGGGAAAGGTAATTATAAAGGTTATCAACAAAAGAAACGTCAAATCCATCAGCGGCGTGACGTTGATTTCGCTGATCGTTCTGTTGGCAGGTTTACTGCTCTTACGTGCCATGGCTTAATCCATCCGATGGTGCGATGCCCGTGCGGCCGCCCCGTATTGCCGTTCGATATCGGCAAGCAAGGCTTCCGCGAAATTATGCATTTCCATCGTTGAACGGCGAATACGATTGACAAGATAATTATGGCCAATCAGCGACGGTAAAGCCACCAGCAAGCCGACGACCGTCGTCAGCAATGCGGCTGAAATGCCTGGCGCCACCGCCGACAACAGGGCCGACCCGGCCATGGCCATTCCGATAAAAGCTTCCATCACGCCCCAAACGGTCCCTAACAATCCCAGAAACGGGGCGGCCGCAACGGCCGTGGCCAGCAGACCCATGTTGTCGTCCAACGCCAGCTCCTGAATCGCCAGATGCTTTTCCGATTCACCGCGTAATACGCTCATGTCGGCTGAGGTCAGTGAAGTCTGCTCAACGGCGGTCCGGCTGCTAGTTGGATTGGTTTCCCGGCTTAACGTTTGCCAGCGTCGGCAAACCGCTGCATAAACCTGGTAAATCGGGCTGTTGGGGAATTGCTGTTTGCGATCGATCAGTGCGTTAAGCCGGGTTTCGCGGTTAAATGCCGTCTGAAAACGCTGGTTATCACGTACGGCCACACGTAAGTCATTGATTTTAATTAACATGACCGACCAAGCCAGAATCGATCCAAAAAACAAAATAGCCACAATAACCTGGCCGACGATATTGGATTGGCGAAAAGCAAACACAACGCTTGCCAGCGCCGGTGAATAAAGCAGTACAAAATTCATGGCAAAAACTCCCGGAGCACATGTATTACGGCCGTGAATTATTTATATCATAATCGGAGCGCGCTGACAATCCCGCCGCCAAATGGACCAGCGGCGCAGAATCGCCGCGGCGGCAAGTGGCGGGCGGCCCGCCTTGGCGCTAACGCTACGGCGGGGCGAACCAAGTGGCAAGTGACCCAAAAATGACATTGAACGATCGCTTGTGGGCTGATATGATTTCTCTTGAAGCGAAGGTGAACGATGAATTCATTGACAGCGCTAAAAACAATAACGCATACGCGGTTTTACCGGTCGCCAGTCTTGCGAACCATTGTTTGGATCGCCGTCGCCTTTCTGATCTGGTACTATTCCTCGAAGGCAATCCATGATATTTTGGTTTGGGGCGCGTTTGCCGCCGCCTTGCCGCGTGCGCGCCGGGCATGGCCGGTTTGGTCGAATGGCGCCGGAATCGCCTTTTTGGGGGTGTTGCTCTTTACCCTGGTGACTCTGCCGCTGTCGGTTGACTGGCAGGATTCGGCGCGTGATTTGCTGCGGCTGGCGCGCTTACCCGCGGGCGCATTCGCTATTTCGGTATGGTTACAACCTTCCGGTCGCTTGTTTGCCGCCCTGGTTTACAGCGCGTGGGCGATCACCCTGGTGCTGGCCGCCGATTTGATCCGGCTTGGCTGGGCTTTGGGTGACGATCTGCTCAGTGAAGCGCACGCTTATGAACCCTTCATGCTAAATCACAGCAACGTCTCCAGTATGCTGGCAGGCTTGTGTTTTCTGGTGTTGGCAACCATCCCGCCCTTGCGCCGAAAAAAGGGAACTCGTATCGCGGCGGCGATCGGCATGCTGGTTTGCCTGGCTTATCTATTTGTGCTGGCATCGCGGGGCCCCCAAATCGCCTTTTTGATCACGCTTTTCGTGGCGGGCTTGCTCTGGACCCCGGGCTGGCGTTGCCGCGCCGCCTGGGTACTAACGGCACTCGTGGCAGGCAGCCTGGCGGTATGGAACATGGAACGGTTGAATCCGCGTTTTGATGCGCCTGACGAGTTGACTACGTTTGCCGGGCGGACGACGGTTTGGGAACACACATGGGAGCTGGCGCAGCAGCGACCCTGGCGGGGTTACGGGTTCGGCAAACGTTTGTTTGAGGAGGTGTACGAGACGACCGATCCGCCGACACCGCCGCCGCCGTACCAGGAAGTGACTTATCCCCATCCGCATTCTTATGCGCTGTTTGTTTTATTTCAACACGGCTGGCCGGGAGTGATGCTGTATGCCTGCGCCTGGGGTCTTCTGGCATGGCGGTTGCTCCGGGTTGTATGGCGACATCGTAATGATGCGGGACGATGGCTGCCGGGAATGGTTTTGCTGCTGCTGCTCTACCTGCATCTTTATGGGCTCGGCGATTATCCGGACAATCGGCTCGCGATCGTTTTGATCTGGCTGGTGCCTGTCGCGTTGGTTGTAACCAAAGAATGAAAGGAACAAAATGATGAAGCAAACAATCTGTCGAAGCATTTTTGATGCAATCGCTTGGCTGTCCGTCGCGGCGCTGTTATTCGTGCTGCCGGCATGCCAGGAATCCGTTCAGGGACGACCAAATCAACCGGAGGAAGATCTGATGCGCGAATTACCTGAACCCCGTTACGATGGCGGGAAATCATTGGAAGCTGCGATTGCCGGACGACGCTCCATTCGCGCTTTTCGTGATCGTGCCCTCAATGAAGAAGAACTCTCGCAGTTATTGTGGGCCGCCCAGGGAATCACGGATGCGCGTCGTGGATTTCGCGCCGCGCCCTCCGCCGGCGCCACCTATCCCCTCGAAACCTATACGGTGACGGCGAACGGCGTTGATCGCTATCATCCCGATAAACATCGCTTGGAGTCCGTCTCAACCGAGGATCATCGCCCGGCGTTGGCCGCGGCCGCGCTTGGACAGGATAGCGTGCGGCAAGCGCCCTTGATTATGGTTTTCAGCGCGGTTCCGCAGCGAACCACCCGCCGCTATGGTGAGCGTGGCCAAATGTATATTCATATGGAAGCCGGGCACGCGGCCCAAAACATCCATTTGCAGGCAGCGGCCCTGGATTTGGGGTCGGTCCCGATCGGCGCGTTCGATCCGGATCAGGTTGCCGGGGTTTTGGGAATACCGGACGAAGAGACGGTGCTGTATCTCATACCCATCGGCGAACCGCGTTGAACATTACAGAGATAGATTGAACCGTCAAGCGTGAAGAGTGAAGCACCGATAGAATGGCCGATTGACGGGATCTTGGACCTGCATCTGTTTCGACCGGGCGAGATCAAGGATCTCGTGCCGGATTACGGCGATTCGGCCGGCGTTAACGCAGAGATTAATATCTGCGCGAAATATTGCGCTTGACATTTAATGCCGGGCAATATATTAATGTCTACATGAATGATTCCGAGTCATCTCATACGGAGGAACCGGCCGTACCCGATCCCGTCATCGTGGGTGCGATGATTCGCGATCTGCGGCGTCGCCGCCACTGGTCGCAAATTGAATTGGGGCGGCGCATCGGGATGCGACCGCCGCCGCTCAACAACATCGAGCGCGGCCGCAATTTGCCGTCCACCCCAGTCCTGTGCCGGATCGCCGCCGTCCTTGACGTACCGGTGGATGATCTTCTTGATCCGGCGGGTGTGCGGCAACGATATGTGCAGGATCCCGCCTTGATGTCCGGCGAAAACGCGGTTCGCGAAACCGGGGCGCCGTATCATGCGCTCGGAACGCGTCCGCCGTGCGCGGGTCTAACGCGATTACCTGGGGAAACTCCGGCCATCGACACCGATCTGCGCAAGCGTCTCGGGCGGATAGCCGACACATACCTCGGATTGGAGGATTTATGCGGCGCTCCCAAGCGGGCAACGATTCCGCTCCATCTACCCTGCGATCCAACGATCGAAGGTATGACCCGTTTGGCCGGACAGGTTCGACGTCTGTTGGGCATCGGTGATGCGGTGGTTTTCGATTATCTCGAACTATTTGAGAATGCCGGCTTGCGGGTTGTATTTCTACCGTTACCGGAACCCTGGCATAGTATGTCCTGTCATGATCCGGATAATGGCAATGCATTGATATTTGTGGCCGACAACATGAATCCGGAAAAGCAATTGTTTCGGTTGCTTTACGAACTCGGGAGGGTCTATCTGTACACGTCGCGGCGGTACGATGGTGTGTCCGCTGCGTTGCCCGCCGGGGAAGACACGCTTGACGAAGAACATGCCGCCCGTTCCTTCGCGGCGCGTTTTCTGATGCCGGCCGTGGCGGTACGTACCTCGGTCAGGCAGACCGGCGTACGACCCGGCGCCTGGCATTATTTCTTGTTATTGCGGTTGAAACACCGGTTCGGGGTCAGCGCCGAATCCTTTTGTATCCGTCTTGAAGAACTGCAATTAATCGACCTTGATCTTGCCGCCCGCTTCAAGGAACGAATCCGCGCCTACTACCGGCGGACGGATTTCGGCGAACCGGGCCACAGCCGCCGCATTCTATCGCCCAACGGACGGCTGGGGGATTTGGTGTTAACCTCAGCATTTTTTACAGCCGATTCGGACCAGGAAGACGAACGGCGCCGTTTACGAGTCATTCTACGTGAAGAAAAAGTGAACA
>PXCX01000095.1 GCA_003565195.1 PVC group bacterium
AATGTTCTCCCTTTTTGGGAGCGCCATGCGATTGACCGTGAATGTGGCGGTTTTTTCAGCTACCTTGATGCCGATGGATCGGTTTTCCACACCGATAAGGCCATTTGGATCCAGGGCCGTTACACTTGGCTCAATGCCTTGCTTTACAACCAGATTGAAAACCGGCCTTGTTGGCGGCGCAACGCAGTCCACGGAATCGATTTTCTGTCGAAATACGGATTTGACACTGATGGACGGATGTTTTTCGAGACATTGCGCAACGGCATGCCGCTGCGTAAGCGGCGCTATGTGTTTAGCGAGACCTTCGCATCAATAGCTTACAGCGAGGCCGGCCGTGCCTTGAAAGATGACAGGATGCTTGCCCGCGGCCATGAGATCTTCCGCACCTTGGTTGATTACTACCGCCATCCTGAAAAGCTTCCCTCGAAGACCGTTCCCGGATCGCGTCCGGCTAAGAGCCATGCGATGACAATGATTATGATCGCGACGGCCCAGCAGATGCGCAAGACAGGTAGCGAGACGCTTTGCAACGAGATGATCGAACATTGTATTCACGAGGTTTTCAACCACTTTTTTCAGCCGCAGGTTGGCGCGCTTCTTGAGACGGTTGCCCCGGACGGTTCGATGATCGACACTCCCGATGGACGTTGCGTCAACCCGGGACACGCGCTCGAGACAGCCTGGTTCATTCTCGAGGAGGCCAGACAATCACGGCGTCCTGATCTGATTGACCCCGCACTTCGAATTATTGACGGATCGCTTAGGCTTGGCTGGGACGAGATGTATGGCGGCGTCTATTATTTTGTCGATGTCGAAGGCAAACCGTGTATCCAGTACGAACATGACATGAAGCTCTGGTGGCCTCACACGGAGGCGATCTACGCCACTTTACTTGCCTGGCGGATGACCGGTGACGCACGCTGGCGGAAGTGGTTTGAACGCTTGCACGAGTATGCTTTCGATCACTTTCCTGATCACGTACTCGGCGAGTGGTTCAAGTATCTCCACCGTGACGGAAGCGTCTCGCACCGTCTGAAAGGAAACGGGTGGGCCGGTCCTTTCCACCTCCCGCGAATGCTGATCTACGGGTGGCAATTACTCGACGAAATACTCAACTCGACAGACTCGATAGCAGACCAGCTGCAGCGATAGGCTTTTGATGTCCAGAAGAAACAAGAAATTAGATGTTCCTGCATGCAACCGGCTGTTGGACCGGGAGATAGATTCCGACGAACCGCTGAAGCCCTCGATCAATGCGCTTTGGCTACCCGCAATGATGCTGGCTGATGATGATCCCGAACGTTGCCGGCGTCTGCTTGCGCAAGTTTTAAGTCACCAACGCGAAGACGGTTTACTGGTCGATCCAGCCGTTGAAAAAAGGTCGTCGAATGGCGTCAGCGTGGCGGCCTGGCCTTTGTGGACGTGTGTCGTTGACCGGGTTCAACGGCGTTTTCCCGATGCGGCATGGTTGCACGACGTGCTTCCGAAATGGCGCCGCGCGTTTTTGGCGGCCGTTAACCATTTCGATCCTGAACGCCACGGTTTACCGTGCCGCCGTTCGGCGGCGGAAGCGTGGGATGCGCGGGATTTCCAAGCCAATCTGGCAACGCCCGATTTAGCGACGCTGTTGCTGATGGAAGTCGATACATTGCAACGCTTGCAATCGTCGTCAGATCCGCAATTGGCAGAGGAAAGAGAGCAACTGATAACCGGATTGCTTGATTTCATGGCCAATCCTGAAACCGGCCGCTTTGACGGCCGTCGCGTTGGAGGCGGACGCCAACCGGTATCGTTCCGGATGGCGGTGTTCCCCCTGTTATGGCCGGGACTTCCGGGTGCATGGATTGGTCGTTTGCTGAAACATGCCGAATTCGGCTTGGTTCACGATTTACTTGATACCCATGGATACAGCACGTCCACCGAAATCTGGATGTGGCGCCGGGCCCTGATCCGAGTTGGCGCCTGGGAATTGCTGAAGCGAATCGATGCTGGATGCCGGCGCAACCTTTTGGCAAGGTTGGATGTTCAACGACCAGAAACCGCGGATCGGGATATCTCAGGTGCAGCAGCCCAATGTTTACAAGCCGATATTGATGGAAGAGGTCCATGGACCACCCGCATTATCAAACGCTTGCGACAGCAGACGACTGCGCCTGCCATGGTCGCCGCGGTTTGCCTTTTGCTGGCGGCGGGGTGGGGGATGCTAGGCAGGGAACCAACGGTTGATGCCGTGACGCTGGCCTTATGGCATCAGGAAGCGCGCACGGCAACCGCGTTTGGATATCCATCGGCAAGCCGCGCCGTGGAGACCGCTCTGGAGGCAGCCGGTGTGTTTGAACCGTTCCGCGAAATGGTATTGCTGCAACAGGCGGAACTACGCGGCGATTGGCCGGCTGCCGCCGCAATGTATCAGCGACTACGCCGCCAGGAAGGCGATAAACCGTTGATTATTTACGGTTTGGCTCGTGCCAAGAGCCGTAGCGCTGAACAGCAGGCAGCACGTGAATATTGGTTGATGTTTATCGATCGCTACAGCGATACATTCCCCGCGGCGGCGCGGGCCGCGCGTGAAGAATGGTGGCGCATGGAGCGGAATATTCGCTAACCGGTTCGCTTGGCCAGAATGTCCACGAAACGGTGCCGTGCTTTTTCCCAGTTTCCGGTGTCGGTTGGCTTATAATCGCGGATAGGAAACGTGGCTCGGATCATCGGAATGGCTTGTTCAAATCCGCTGATCCGGCCAAGTCCCAACGCCTGCGTCATCAGGTTGCCGACGGCCGTGGCTTCCTCCGGACCGGCAACAACCGGTAACCCGCAAGCGTTGGAAGTGAACTGGTTGAGTAGTTGATTGCGACTGCCGCCGCCAACAATATGAATGACGCGTGACGGTTGTCCGCAAATCTCGCTGATTTGCTGATTGACGACCTGATATTTGAGTGCCAGACTTTCGTATACCATGCGCAGCAAACCACCGCGATCGGTCGGTGCGGTTTGCCCGGTGGCCACACAAAAATCATGGATTGCCTGTCTCATATCGTCCGGATTATAGAACGAGGCATCATCCGGATCGATAAATGCCGTAAAAGGCGGTGCGGCTTCGGCGAGAACATCAAGTTCTTTCCAGGACGGTTCGCGACCGTCGGTATCGCGCCAGCCACGCCGTAATTCCTGCGTTATCCAGGAACCGGAGCAGTTTTTCAGGAAACGGATATTCCCGATACCGCCCTCGTTACTCAAGTTGGCCGCCATGGCATCGGCATGGGTAATCGGTTCCGGAATCAGTTTGCCTACCAGTGACCAAGTCCCGGAACTGATGATTAAGGCGTCCTGTGGATGAGCCACGGGAGCGGCGGCAAAAGCACACGCGGTATCGTGCGAAGCCACGGCGATCAAGGCTGCCTGGTTCAATCCGGTGTCGGCGGCAACCGGCTTGGAAAGCGTGCCCACCGATGTACCCGGCGCAACGATCGCCGGTAAAAGTGAATCCGGGATACCCAATGTCTGCAGAATTTCTTTGCTCCAACGCTTGGCGCGTGCATCCATTAATTGGGTGACACTGGCCCACGAACTGTCGATCATGCGCGCACCGCCCAGATAATAATAAAACAAGGAAGGGGTCGGCAGGAAGCAGGCAGCCGTCGGCAGCATGTCGGACCGGTTGCGTACAAACCAGAGTAACTGGTTGCTGATGTTGAATGGTTGAAAATGAACGCCGGTGATATCGTACATGCGCGCCGGATCGACTAAGGCCTTGACTTCGTCAATCATGGGGTCCAAGCGATGATCGCGATAGGCGTAAAGATCGCCCAGAGATTCGCCGTCGGCGCTCAGGAACATGCCGTCGGTTCCCCATGTATCGATTCCAAGCGCATCCAAATGGTTGCCGATATCGCGCTGGAATATACGTAAACCGTCAATGATATTACGGTATATAAGTAAATCATTCCAATGCATGCGCGATATTAAGCGGTCGGAACGATCCGGGATATGACGAATCACCGGTTCGTAGGCAAACCGGTGGATTTCCTGCATACTGAATGTGTCGTGTTCGAACCGGCCGGCGAAACATTTACCGCCGGAAGCCCCCAGGTCGATCGCCACGATGTCGATCGGTTTTTCCATAATAATGATTACCCTCCCTGTTCCACCATTTTTACGCGATGTTTCGCTGCATCAAGCTGCATCAGATCGGCTTGCTCGGATTCGCTAAGAAAACGCGGTTTACCGACTGCGGCTGCCGCGACCATCGAAATCGCCGCGTCTTCAACCACAAGGCATTTGTAATAGGCCTGTTTCATGGTAACCCCCAGCGCCGCGATACCGTGATTAACCATGAAAATGGTGTCATGATCAGCGGCACAGGTACCCATGGCATTCGCCAAATCCTGGGTTGTCGGCGTAATGTAGGGGATCGTGCCGACACGGCCCAAATCACAGATGAATTCGGCGAACATCGGTTTGAGTTGCACACCCGAACTGATGACACCGGAAGCCCACGGCGAATGGGTATGAAAAATGGCCTTGATTTCAGGACGGGCACGGTACATTTCAAGGTGCATATTCACCTCGGATGTCGGGCGATGCGGTCCACGTACCTGACGACCGTCATCGAGTTCAATCCCGCATAAATCGTCAGGCGTCATTTCATCCATCGCCAACCCGCTGGGTTTCATCCAAATAAGGCGATCCTCACGAGCGCTTATATTGCCGCCGGCGCCCGCCACCAAACGTGCTTGTGCAATTTTTGTCCCGTAGCGTACCAGCTCTTCAGATACCGTTTCCACGTTGTTCATTCTCCTTGATGAGTTGTGTAAGATATAAACCCCTATTATGCACACAGCAAAAAGATATGACAAACCAAAAAACTTCAGGGCAACTTGTAAGTGGACTTACCCCATTTTTTTTCATCCGGAGTCAAACAACGGCAAATTCATTTGAAATGAGGTGTCATTTCGGTTGGCGCACGATCTTCCGCCGTGCCATTTTCCAAAACGC
>PXCX01000129.1 GCA_003565195.1 PVC group bacterium
AGGATCGACATTCGCGCGGCTTCTACGACCAGCTCATTGATGGCGCTGTTGGCCGGTGTTGCGATAATCCCGCGCTCATCGATTTCGCGCAGCCGTTCGCGCCGTGCTGCAAGCTGCTGGTCCGTCGGTATACCGGATGTTTCGTTCTCGATCCGGAACATGGCCTGAATCGATGCGGCAACGGAATCGTAGCCGTAACCGATCGGTTGATAGCCGTCACCGTCCCATGGGACCAGACGGTAAAAGTCCGGGTTGACGAAATTATGGTGGCTGCCGCCGCAACCGATACCATCCAGATAACTGTGGGTTACGCCGCGGAACTGGTCGTCATGCTTGATCATGCCGCTACGACCATCGCCTTCGCAATACATCAGCAGCGCCTGATCGTTGCTGCCGGCACCGTCATCGGGATAACCCAAACCATTGACCACCGAGAGCAGGGCGCCGTTTTCGAAGCGGACCCGGCCCTGTGCCCAGAGATAGCCTTCCTTGCCGTTGGGAAACTTCTTTTTGACTCCGGCCGAAGAAACTTCGACCGGTTTCAAGCCGGTTATGAAATAGACTAGATCGACGTAATGACAGCCGATGTACACGAACGGATCGGTGGCATCGGTCGTAAACCAGTTCTGGAAATTCGAGTGGCGATAAAAATACGGTTCGATCAATTTGGCTTCGCCGAGCACAAATTCGCCGAAATGGCCCAGCTCATAATGACGGCGCGCCATCAGACTGCGCCGGTCGAAGCGTTTATGATATTCCACGCCGACAAACAACCCTTTTTCGGACGCCGTTTTTTCGATTTCAACCGCCTGCCGGTGTTGCAATACCAGCGGTTTAACGCACAGCACGTTTTGATTGCAGCGCAACGCTTCCATGACCACGTCGTAATGTAGATGATCGGGCATTGCGACCACCACAGCCTGACGCGGTTTCATGGCGCCCAGCGCTTTCTTGTAAAGTTCGGGATACGCCTTGTCGGGGGCTTCATCGAACGCCGGCCAGGGCGTGAAGGTTTGGCCCGGGAAAGCGGCTTCGAAGTCCGGATTATCACGCAACGCGCACAAAGGCGCTGAATTCAACGCTGATACGGCAATATCGCCGACGATATTCAAACGTTGTAAATGATAAAGGGATGGCAGCAGCAGGTCGTTGGTAATCATGCCGCCGCCGACAATGGTTACATCCAATGGTTTGGCTGTCATAATTGATCTTCCTTTTAATTATCTCGGTTGTCATCTGTGATCGGCTGCCAAACTAAAACCGCGGATCGATATCACGGGGTGTTTTCAAAACCGAACAGCTCGCGAAAACATACAAACTAAGATTAAGCCATAAAAGCCAACGTAAATCAAGTCTGAATCGTGTGAATGTCGTGGAAACGTTTGCAGTCGTCGCGTGTTCTTGATCAATTCGACGCGGGCGATGGGAGCCGGAGCCCAAACATCGACACATAGATGGGCGGTATCGCTGGCCGGCAATTCCGAGCCTATCAGGGCGCCGTTTGGTTGGCATGCACGGTTGCCGGCGAATCCGCGGTGTGGTCGATCGGCAAGCCAGACATGCCGTAACGGATAACGATCAAAACGATCGTCATCCTTTCGGTCGGATCAGTCGGATCGGTCAGATCATTCTCCGGTATATCCTTGCGCTTTCCAGGTTTTTCTCGCGTTTTGCATTCCGGCACGGGTGGGTTTGACGAAACCTTGAATGCTAGGGGGTGGCTGATTTGGCGCCAGCGTCGCATGCGAGGGGAAGGGCGACCAGTGGTCGTTTTCGAAGGGCTTACGGCTTTCTTCGCGCCTGAAGTCGGGCACTTCGAAGGGCGCACCGTCGGCGAGCGCGCTTTTCCAGGCGAGGATGCCGACACTACTCATGGCCACGCCATGATAGATATCAAGGAACGGCGGTATTGCGGAGCGGATGGCGTTGGCGAACGCGAAGTTGGTCCAGAAGGCGCCTCCATGGCCGGCGCGCGAAGCGAGGTCGCCGTGTTCGGGCCAGTCGGGGACGTACGTGCGCTCGGCCGGTTGTCCGGGTGCGCGCAGCCAATGGTCGTGCCAGACGCGCACTTGGCCGGGCCCGAAATAGCTGGGACCGCGGGTGATTTCCATGGCGCCCTTTGTCCCGTGTACCCGCGACCAGTTGCTGTGCCCGGGCAGGAGCAGACCGAAGATACGGAACACCGCGCCGTTGTCCATCTGGCATAGGATTACGGATCCTGGGTCGCCCACACGTGCGGTTTTTGCGTCGACCTCGCGGCAGGCGATGGAGAGGCCGTTGACCTTTAGCGGCATGCGCTCCGTGATCATCATCAGCGGCGCGAGGGCATGGGTGCAGTAGTAGGTAGAGGGGATCCAGTTTCGCCAGTGGTTCCGTCCCGCTGAAATGTCCACGCGGTCTTGCGGCGCCATGGGGTGGTTGTACTCGCCCTCGGCATAGGTCACTTCGCCGATTTCGCCGGCGCCGTAGAGTCGGCGCATTTCCAGATGGAATCGGGTATAGGGGTAGTTCTCGGCCAGCATGTAGGTCTTGCCGCTCTTCTCGACGGCGCGGCACAGAGCCACGCCCTCGGCGAGCGTGGCGTTGCAGGATGTCTCGCTCATTACGTGTTTGCCGGCCGCCAGCGCCTTTATCGCGAATGGCGCATGTTCGTGGAAATAGTTGGCCAGGATCACGGCATCCATGTCGTGTTCGAGGAACTTGTCGTAGTCGGTGTAGGTCGCTACATCATAGCGCTTGCCGGCCTCGGCCAGTTTCTTCTCCCAGGTGTCGCACAGCGCGACCAGTTTCATACCCACCAGATCGGTGGCGCCCGAGGCGAAGCTGCTGCCGCGGCCGACGCCGATGACACCGACGCGGATGGGCTTTTGCTTGCGAGTCTTGTTTTTTTTCGTGGCCATCTCTTTCCTTTCCTTTATTCGTGTTAGGTTAGCGCGGGCGGAGCGGACGGATTGGTCGGATTCGCGGGATCAGATAAGGCATTCACAAGACACGGTCTGCCGTAGCGGTGACGCAGCAACCAGATCGCGAGCAGCAGCGGCAGCCAAGCGGCGAGTAGCGCACCGTGGATGCCAAGCGAGTTCTGGGTCAACCGGACGATCCCCATCATGGGCGCAACCATGACTGCAACCCAGGGGAAGCGCCGCACCAGCGCCCAGAGACTGTGGCGCGCCTCGTAGGCGGCTACCGTGCCGACCATGGGGAACATGGTCATGAAACCGCCCAGATGCTGTTTCATGACAACCAGCAGCGTGATCACCAGCGCGATCGCCGGCAGCTTGATCCAGACCGGCAGCGGGGTGCGATGATGGGGCTCGTCACGGAACGGCAGATACCGAATCAGCAGCAGACCGCAGACAAAAACGCCTGCGACCGATACCCAGAACACGCCGACGATTAAGACGATATCCCAGAAGTTAAACATGGAGGAAGGGGGTGCGGCGGCGTTCTTTCATATTCACCAGGTTCGCGAATCCGGTACGTCCAGCCACGCGCCGCCCTGAAGAATGGATTGCTGGCTGACGAGTCCGGGCAGGGTCATGTCCATGGCCTCGTGGATGCCGATCTCGGTCGGACGTTTGGCCTCGATGGCGTCCACGAAGTCGAGGATCTCGAAGTAGTCGCCGCCGCCATGGCCGGCCTTACGCGCAGCTTCGCCCTGCTCGCGCCATTGGGCAGGCAAATACTTCGCCGCCAGTTCCGTGATGTCCGCGAAGGAGTCGAGGTCACTCCACTTCATCTCGCGGTTGAGCGTGCGCAGCCAGACACGGTTCGTTTCGCCGTGCGCGCGAGCGGATTCGTAGCAACCGTCGGTGCCCTGGAGCTGGTAATTGGTCATGGCGTGCGGGCGGTCGGAGAGCATGTCCACCCGGATCTTGATTAGAGCGTCCCTGGCGGTTTTGCAGAGCATGGTGCTCGAGGCCTGGCAATAGGGCTTGTCGGCGCCGTCCGTGTGGCGAACCCCGGTGCCCTCGCAGCAGACACGTGTAACCCGGTCGTCGGGCATCCATTGCAGGATCGGGCCGAGGCTGTGAGTGCCGTAGGTAATGCCGTCGACCCCGGTCTGCCAACGCCGGCGCCACGGCGTCTGGTGCTCGTTCATGTGTTTGAGTTCGTGGATGTATTCGCCTTCCGCGTAGTAGGGCGTGCCGAACAGGCCCTGGCGGACCAGTTCCTTGACGATCTGGTTGGGACGCATGTAAGTATAGTTCTCGGCCATCATATAGACACCCTTGCTCGCCTTGCTAGCCAGAACCAGTTGATGGCATTCCTCGACCGATACGCCGGCGGTGACTTCCGAAAGCACATGCAAGTTGCGCTCGAGCGCGGCAATGGCTTGTGGCACATGGCAATGCATGGGGGTACCGATGATCACGGCATCAATCGCAGATTTTTCCAGCATCTCGTTGTAATCCGTGTACTGCTCCTGCGCCCCAAGACGCTCGCACGCCGCAGCCAGGCTCGTGGCGTTGATGTCGCAAACAGCATGCACCGCCACATGCCCGATGGCGTCGCAGGCGGCCTTGAAACTGGCGCCGCGCCCGCAGGCGCCGACAATTCCGAGGTGTAATTTGGCTTTCATGACATTAATTCCTTGTCTATCATTATGGCATCAGGCACCGGGCGCATCGCCCCAATCAGGTACGGCCACGGTTTCGCCGTCTTTCAGAGCCGACTGGTGGGCGGCTACGCCCATGGCCATATAACGTGCCGCTTCCCAGATGTTGATGGCCGGTTGGCGTTCGTTTGCGACAGCGTCGACAAATTCGTGTACCAGATAGGGATGCGAACCTCCATGACCGCGGGGCTGGAAATCGATGCTCAGAAGATCGTGTTCGTCCTTGTCCCGGTGCATCACTTGTTTAAAGGCCAACTCGACATCCGGCGGCAGTGGATCGAACATTTCAGCAGGTGTCAGACTGATCTTTTCCGGTTTGGACAAGTTTTCCAAATCCAGATTCGCATAGTCAGGCCGCTCGATCGAAAAC
>PXCX01000101.1 GCA_003565195.1 PVC group bacterium
CCGGCGGCGACCAGTTGTCCGCCTCGGTAAACGATGACGAAACGTCCCCGACCCAGGTTTTCCATGCGGCATCGAATTCCCAGTTGGTGTTATTGCCGCTATCCGTCCAAACTTGCGGATAGATAGTTTGGCCGGCGGAGGCATCGCTGTCCTTGACGTCCACATGCCGGACGATTGACCGTTCCGTCACGTTCAAACTCCACGGATCGTTCCCAGTGCTTCGCAATGTGATCGGTTGTCCGTGATGTCCGTACATTTCGAGCACATCGATGGTATAGGTTTTGTTTTCGCCAAAGGTAAGCGTCATGTCACCCGGTCCGCAATAGAACGTTGTCGTGGTCAGATTATCGTGAAACTCGATATCACCGTGCCAGTTGGTAAAACTGATCGTGGAAACCACCCCTGAAAACGTCAGCATCCCATGGGAACTATTGAAGGATGTTGCCGTGAAATTGTCGGCGAACACCAACGTTTCGTTTTGGCTGTCGAAGACCGGTGCGTTTACCGTCCCACCGAAAAACACATTCGCTCCCCCGGACTCGAATGTGGATGACAGGTTCAGAGCGCCCTCAAACACAAGCGAAACGCCGTGGTTCACGAGATTCGCCGCGGACAGAGCATCGGCGAACGTGACCGTCGCGGGACGGCTGTTGATCGTCAAATCATACAACGAATTCCCGCTGGAAATCACCGTCTGTGAATTCGTTCCGTCCAGTATCAGCTCCGATGTGCCGGCCGTGAATGCGCCGCCACTGAAATCCAGGTTGCCCCGAAGCGTTAAAAGATCCGTTCCGGTGGCGTCGAGTGTTCCCGCCACCTGCGTGTCTTGATCCACCGTCAGATCGTATCCCGCCAAATCCACTGACGCACCGCCTTCGATTGACAGGCTTTGCATGCGTTTGTTGCCGTCCAACACCGGATCGTTGGGACGACCCGACGGGATCAGCACATCGTCGTCCTCGGTGGTCGGACGGGCTTCCGACCAGTTCCCCGAATTGGACCAGTCCGTATCGATCGTTCCCTCCCATATATTAGTCACTGGACCGCTGGTGGTGAACACCCAATTGAAGTTACCGTCCGCATCCGTCGAATCGTAGGCCGTAATCTGGTGGCCCGCGCGCGCGTCCGAGTTGGCGGCGATCACGTTCGACACACTGTTGACGACCGGTGACGGAGCGGCGTTCAGATGCCACGACCCGTTCCCCGAAATTGAATTCAGCGACGGACCATGCAATCGCAATTCGTCGTTGACGGTAACGGTTTTATCATCCTGGAACCGCAACGTTTTGGAATCGTTGGTGCTGATCAGTCGGTAAAATGTATTGTCGCCGGTAATCGTGGCCGTATTCGTGCCCGCGAAATCGACGGCGCCGTCGGAAAATGCGTTAAACGTGGCCGTGTTGTCCCAATCGCCCAGTACCGTCAACGTTTGGTTGGTGATCGACAGTTTGGCCGCATTCCTGATCAAGACGTTACCGACGACGGTATCGGTTACCTGACTGCCGATCAGAGTGTATGGGTTGGCCGTTAGAGTTCCGGCGTCAATAATCAAAAGACCTTCATTCGGTCCCTGGAATTGGGTTCTGAGATAAACCGTTCCGGCGGCGCCCCGGGAACTGGCTCCGGATACACCGCCCGCATGGGCCTGGATATTATCGATGATTGCTCCGAAATCCGTGGAATTGGTCAACACGACCGCAATTCTTCCGCCGCCACCGCTGGAAATGCTTTCAGCACCGTGAGTATTCAGGCCGCCGTCAGCGCGAATGATCCCGTCGCCCGCCAGCGTCCCAGTCGTCAGAAACACCGATCCTCCGGCGCCGGTATCCAAACCGCCGGCGCCCGAGGCGGAAATCGTGCCGTACAGAGTGGTCGTGCCGGTGACCGTAAGCTGCGCGGATCCTCCGCCCGCGCTTCCGTTGCCACCGCTGCCGAAATTCGTCGGCGCAATAATCGATCCATAGGTTATGAGACTGGATTCCGTAGTGCCTCCCCGGTCTCCGCCAACCCCGCCATGGGTGCCGGCCGCGTTGCCGCTGACCCGCGCGCCCGGTCCTTCCCGCTGGCTGTAGCCCAGGCCGTCCACGTTGACTTGGGCATTGGAATGAATCGTCAAATCCCCATGAATCGTTAAATTCAGTTTGTTTTGTTCAACAGTGCTGTTTCCCGAATGACTCAACCAACCGCCCGGCTGCAATGTGATCGGGTAATCAACCGTCCATGGCACATCGAACCTCATCGTCGCGTTGGTTCCCACAGTCAGCGAAGTTGCCGGCAGAAAGGTGGAATCCTCCGAAGCGATTGTTATGAACAGATTGGAAAACGCAAAGGTATCCGGAACTTGCAGGGTGCCGCCGTCAACATGGATACCCTCACGTCGAGTTCCCGATCCGCCGCTGGAAATCAGAGTGTCCGTAATGTCCAGGGTGTCGTTATGATTCAGCGCATATACGGCGTCATTGGTAATCACGATTTCGGTGAAACGGTATGAGGATGCCACTTGCCCGTTTTGCAGGGTTGTGTTTCTGGCAATAGTGCGCCGACCACCGTAATCGACAATCAGCTTGCCTTCTCCGGATGGATGATTGGTGTGCTCGAGATAAACCGTCCCGCCGGCGCCCCTGACGCCGACACTGGAGTTTCCCGCGCCCGAGTAGGCGTGTATATTATCGATGATCGCGCCGAAATCCATGGAATTGGTCAACACGACCGCAATTCTACCACCGCCACCGCTGGAAACGCTTTCGGCGGAATGCGTCATATTGCCGCCGTCGGCGCGAATGCTGCCACTGCCGATCAGCGTTCCGGTCGTGAGAAACACCGATCCTCCCGATCCGGTGTCGTTTCCGGCGCCGCCCAAAGCGGAAATCTCGCCATCGATGATGGTCTCGCCGGCGACCATAAGCTGCACGGCCCCACCGCCATAGGTGTTGCCGCCGCTACCGATATTCGTCGGCGCAATAATCGATCCATAGGTTATGATACTGGACTGTGCGCCACTTCGTATTCCTCCGATCCCGCCATGGGTACCGCCCGCGTTGCCGCTAACCCTTCCCCCGGGTCCATTAGCGCTTTGGTAACCTTTGCCATCCACATTGATTTTGCCTTCGGGTTCCAGCGTTAAATTACCGGTAATATCCAGAATGATCTTGTATTGTTCCCCCGCTTCCGTCGTGGAGTTGGCCAGGTGGGTCAGGGTTCCGCCGTCCTGGACGGTCAGGGAATTGATGTTGATCTTCGTGTTGTTGCGGATCGTCACGGTATGGTCCGCCTTGATTACGACATCGTCAGAAGCCGTGGGCGCCGTGCTGCCGACCCATGTGGCGTTGTCGTCCCAGTTGCCGCTGCCCGCGCTCTCAACCGTCGCGAAAACCGATCCGCTCCAAACCATCAGCGCCGCAACGCCGCCCATTAGGGCCATAATTTTTTCTGTTTTCATGATGCGATGCCTCCACGTGACACTGCTTTTCCTTATCTGTGTTCATCTGCGTTCATCCGCGGTTAAATTATTTTCTTCTCTTCATTTCCTCTTTCGTGTTCATTAGTGTTCATTCGTGGTGCAATTCACGGTTAAGGAGCTACGCCTAACTCCTGTTCCACATCCCACGTCCCACACTCCACATTTCACGGCAGGCGCTCGAGCAGGGCGCGGCATGGCGCCGGCATATCCGGCGCTTCCGCGGCGCCGGCGTGGACCTCCAGAAAACGCTCCGGATTTGCCACGCCGCCGGTATTGACCGCCTCGCAGTTGTAAAGACGCATCATCGGACGCTGCTCGTCTTCGGGCGGTTCCAGACCGAGATAACGCGTAATTTTATCGCGCATGGCGAAATCGTGCATGCCGCTTGAAAACTCGCCCTGGAATCCGCGGGAATCGATCAGTACATAACCGGGCGAATAACGCGACAGACTGTTGACCGTGATGGTTGCCTCCGTATCCGGATCGGTGATTTGATATGTCGACAGGTTTGCCTGTCTGGACTGGCGGTAGAAACCGTCGTGGACCACGTTCCTGGCCCACAGCGCGAATTCGCGGTGGTTATAGGATACGTGGCCGTAACCGCGCGTATACAGGATGTTATCGTCGCCGAATTGGGTTTCCCGAGTTGCCCCCCAGAACCGGTTGGATTTGTAAATCAGGTAGGCCGGCCGGATTTTACCGTCCAACAGCACTTCGGCGGTCGATTCGATCATCTCGATTTCAAAGGCCAACGGCAGATCGTCAGGCAAATCCCGGTCAAGCTTGTGCCGCGTGTAATTGTAGTTTTCCTGGCCACTGTATTCGGTATTGAACTGGCTGTATCGTCCGCGATCGTTATCGAGAACGGTATAGACCGTGTCATCGCCGCCGATGATCCGGAACCGGTCGCCGGCTTGCAGTTGAATCGGTTTGGCATTATGGGGTATCTCATCGCTCACCGGATCGATTTGGTTCAGTGGTTTCCCCAAAATCACGCTCCAGTTGGCGAATCCGCGAACGTAATTGGGTAAAATCTCATTGACGGTACGCACCGGCAACGTCATGTGGGCGGTGTAATCGCGGCTGATGGTGTATTTTTGACCGGCGCGCGGAATCCGCTGGGCAATCATTTGTTTGCGCCCGGAACGCATCGGCGTCGTATCGCGCGAGCTGTGCGCCCGCCAGTTGAGTCTGGGTTGGCCCTCGGAAAATACCCGTTCATAAATCTGGGCCCAGGTATTGTGATTGCCCGGTAGAAAGACAAACCTGTCGACATGGATGATATTGGCCCGGTTCATCCAGCCCTGGACATGCGGCGAATTATCGACCTGGTAAAAGGAATGACTACTGGTGATTTCAAAGACTTCTTCGGGATAATAATCGCGATCGACGATCTCGGGATGCAACCCTGATTGATCGGTGGTAAAACGGCCCTCGACCAGTACCGCCGTTGAAATGGGGAAAGCGCTGCTGCTGGCTGTGACGTTTTTCATCACCAGATAATTGC
>PXCX01000030.1 GCA_003565195.1 PVC group bacterium
ATGGAAGATTGGAATAATGACAAGAGGCCAAAAACCGATATTTTGCAAACCGGAAACTATGCAACGCAAAATTGGCGTATCACCGGACGCTGAAAACGTAAACATCATATTTGCATCAATTCCAACATTCCATAGCTCCAGTATTCCAACATTCCGCATCCCTATGGGATGCTACTGCTCCAAACCCTTTGTTTCCCCAGGAAATTTCAACATTCCCGGAAAATTGCCTGCAATTTTTGGGGGATAGTCCGTGAACGCCGGATGACGGCACAGAGAAGGAGTAAAAAAATATGATGAAAAGCAGATGGATGGTTGTCTTTATGATCACCTTTGGTTTGACTGTTACCTCTGTGAAGTGGACGGAGGCGGAACCGACGTCGGAACTCTCCGACGCGGAGAAGGCATTGATGGATTCCGTCCCGGAACACGCGCTGCTGAAGGTGCTCTCCGTGTTCGACGAGGATGAGGAGAAGGTTCTGCGTACCGACTCACTCCCGGTTCGGGATGTCAACGATCCGGGGATCCGCAGACTCGCGGAGCGTCTTCTCAGCGATTCCCGTCGGGGCGCCTATTCCGGTATCGCCGCGGTGCAGGTCGGGATTCCGCGACGGTTGATGGTGGTCCTGCGCCGGGACAAGCCGGATGCGCCGTATGAGGTCTACTTCAATCCCGAGATCCTCGAGGCGTCCGAACCCTCCGTGAACAGAGAGTCATGTCTTTCGATGCGCGGCTATTACGGCTATGTTGAACGTCCCGCCGTGATCCGTGTCCGATATCTTGACTTGAAGGGCGAAGAGATCACGGAGACGATCCGCGGCCACGCCGCCCGTACCTTTCAGCATGAGGTCGATCACCTCGACGGGATAATGTTCACGGACAGGATTACATCCGAAGAGATGTTGAGGAGGAGAGATCGATAGAACGGTTGTAAGGGGTTGTCCGACGGGGAGGAAGGAAATGGCTGTTGATTCAGTTTTTACGAAGCAATTTCCTGTTCTTCAAAGAAGCAGTCCAGTTTCACTGTTGATCTTTTGAGGAATATCAAGGGGTTACGGATGGGACTGAGGATATGTGCGGGCCTGATCGCTGTCTTGCTGCTGGTAATGGGGATTTCGATATGGATCGTGGTATCGGGGCGTCTCAATCCTTGATACGGAAGCATCGGCTAATCCGGATAATGCCTTCCTCTCCGCGCGCCTGGCAACCATGGAATCGGTGTCGCCGCTATACTACGCCCGCCCCTTCAGCACCAAAAATTTGACAGCGGATTCGTTTCATGTGTTCGCATGATCACCAATGCCAGTGATTTCGTGGCCGAGGGTGAAGCCGCACGCGACATTGCATTTGTCGATCAGGCATGTATTGCGCTTCCGGATGACCGGACCATGATTGTTCTGCAACGCGCCCGCGTTTATATTTGCTGGCATCAAGCGGTTCCGCAGGCTGATTTTCGCGCCATCGCGCGGAAAGCGGTAATACTCTGTTGTGCCGCGTTCACAGCTTCGGGCGAAGGATCCTGCTCGACCACAAGCCAGTCGGCACCGGCATCCCGGGCCGCGTCGATTATCGCGGGAAAGTCAACGACGCCGGCGCCGACTGGGACGGAACGGCCATCCGCCGTAGTATCCCGCGCATGCAGGAGCGGCATCCGATGGCCATAGCGGCGTATATAGGCAACCGGATCGAGTCCGACCTGAACGAAATAGGCCACATCGAGTTCCGCGCCAACCTTGTTCGATTCCACGTTTTTAAGCAACTGATCCAACGCGGTCGAATCCCCCAGCGGTTCCAGTTCGTTACAGTGATTGTGGTACAGCAGCCGGTGGCCACGCTGCGCTACCCGGTCCCCAAGCGTTTCGATGTCACGAATCGCTTCCGGCCAGGCGGTTGCGTTCGCCCTGTTCTGCCAACCCATGGTCAGGTAACGACAGCCCAGAACTTTCGCGTACGTCCAGATCTCGTTTTCTTCATCCAGCAACTGTTCGGCTTTGGCATAGATGCTTACCGTTTGCAAATTCAATTCCAGCAGCAAATCGCGGAGCGATGCCGGCGGCAGACCGCCGAACACCCAGGCAAATTCGACGCCTTGATACCCTTGTTTTGCAAGCGTACGCAAGACGCCGGGCGCATCCTCGGCCAACTGGGGGCCGAGACTATACAATTGAATACCGATTTTTGCTTGTTTTTGTGGTTCGGACGTATTGGATCCTTTCATCGTTTCTCCTCATTGCTCTTTCATGTCCCGAAAAATCTCTTCAGAAATAGCGCAGGCGCACCTATCTTCAGGAATCAACACACCCGGCCTTCATAACCGCTTTGCTTTCGGTATTCATACAAACAAGGATTTCAGTGCGTTCAATTCGGCTGGAACAGTTTCGCGGGGACCGTTTTCGCCCTGCAAGTACGATTCAAGAGCAACCCAACCGCTATAACCGGATTCTTTGATCATCCGCGCGATTTCCCGATTTTTGATCATGCCTTTCCCGAATTGCGCACCGCAGTAGCCTTTGGGACTGTCGTTGGCTTGGAAATCCTTGAAATGGAAATGGCAGGTATGCTCGACAAACTTGGCGAAATTATCCTCGGCATGTTCGCCCGAAGCCTCGAAGTTGCCTGTGTCAAAGACGAACTTCACCCGGTTTTTCGTTTGCCGGATAATATCAAGACAATCCTCTGACGAACAAATGAGATCGGGCGACGGATCGAAATCCTCAAATGCCAACGTCATACCGCGTTTTTCGACATCATCGACAAAGTCCATCAGTCCTTCCGCAATCAACTTTCGTCCTGTCTCAGGAGGTGTTTCGAGGACGAGACGACAGCCGGCAAGATGTACGATTTCAGCATGGAACGATTCGCAGAGGTCAATGCCTCGCCGCATGATCTCGTAGGCTTCATCGCGTTGCGGCCCGACAGGCGCTGCCAGGTTGGCAATCAAATCCATCACCGGCATGGTGAGACCTGTATCGTTCATTCGCTTCTGATACAGCCGTACCAGTTCATCGTTGCCCGTGAACTGATTGCAAAACGCCTCGATCCCGTCCGCGCCCGATTCGGCGAGAATATCAATCAGTTCCTCATGGGATCCTTTATCACTGTTGAGCCAGCCGTTGTACATAAACGTCATTACCGCGTATTTTATCATTGGGTTTTCCTTTCGCTGTACTTGTTGTGACTTTTCAATTCCTGTGAAGCAGCTATTATAACCATTGCAAGCAGGTTATTCAAGTTCCCAAACCGCGGAGGGCCGATTGACATTCTAATGTCGGTTCAGGTACAATTTGCATCGGTTTAAGCGCCGCTTCAGGCGGTTTCAGCGGGAGTTTATCCGCGCCGCCCTTGAACCGGCTTGAAAAAAATTGGATTATCCTAGTTGGAAAGAGAAGTTCATGATTTCGACAGACTCGCCCCTTGATACCCTGCGCGACTTCAGCCAGGTGGTTGATTGCGACCGTACCCGTTTCTATTCCGGGATTCTGGATGACATGATCGAATCGCGGCTTGCCCGTTTTGATTTGGAGTTATTTCCTTTCGGCGAAAAAGCAGATGGTGATTTTGAACATCAGCAAGGTGCCCGCGCCGCTTCAAACTTGACCGGCCTGTTCGCTTTTTGTTATGTAAACCCAATGAGCCGTTACCATCAGAACCCGGATTTGTTGGCACATGTCAAGCGTCGTCTGCTTGAGTATGCTGTAACGCAGGATGACGGTTGCATTGTTTTTGGGAAGAAACCAGTTTATCGACATTTTCCGGGCATTAATCCGGGACGTAACAGTCTTGGTCTGGCTTGGAATATTGAGCCGTTGGCAATGGCTGCCAACTGGATACGGGATGAGTTGAGCGATAATGAAACACAGATTATCCGGCGCATGATCCGGCGTGCCGCCGATCTGCTCATGGCATTGCCCTGCAACGAAAGCAATAATCGCGGTGTAGTGCGTTGCGCGGTACTCTGTCTGCTGGGACATTGTCTTCAGGATAAAACGTTGATCGAGACCGGTCTGCATGACTTTCATCACGAACCGGCCGGGATTTTCAATCCCAGTGGACAAATCAACGAAGGCCCGGGACCGGACGCCAATTATTCCGGGACGTCTTTTATTTATGCTTACACATACCGCTTATTCTCCGGCGACAGCACTATCGAAGCTGGAATTGAGAATGGCGCGCGCTGGTACAGTTGGGTGGCGGATTCATTCGGGACGCCCGCATATATGGGTGCCTGCACCCGTACCGCCATCGTAGATCCGTACAAGGTCGCCGACTATTTGCCTGCGATGGAGAGATACGCCGACAAATATCCGCACTTCAACTGGCTGATAGATAACGGGTACCGTCGGGGGATCATTATGCATCATCCGTTACATGCGGTAAGCCCGTTGATTTATTGTATATTTGAACACAATGGCCTTAAGGGAGAGGAAGACCCTGACTGGTTCAGTCCCGAGCGGGTTCCCGGCTATAATCCCGGGGCCGGGCCGGAGTTTATGGTTCCGGGTGAAGGCACGGACAGTCATTACATGGTGCTGCGCCGGCGGAATAATTTCTCCATTACCACGTTAATCGGCCGTTTCCAGTACAAAGGACTGCAGAGTTGGAACTACAAGCTCGAACCGCCGGTGATCTGGCCGACCAAGACCCATGCGTCAAAAACGCTGGCGTACGGCATAGACACCGCCTGCATGCGGATCAGTGGCACTAAGTTTGAAGACCGACGCTGGATCGAGGGACGGAACGGTGACGCCAACGCCTTTGTCAGTCGAACTGAAAAGGTTATGAATCATTATATCCAGACAGACACCACGCTGCTGTACTTGGTCTCGTGCCCGTTGCATCCGAAAGAGGATATTTTCATAATTGATGCGGAACGCTGCGGCGAACCGCTCATAGAACAGGGGATGATTCATTATGCAGGTCGAGCCGGACGGATGTTCATTGGC
>PXCX01000192.1 GCA_003565195.1 PVC group bacterium
CGCCATGGCGCCGTGAAATCCGGTATCCTGGCATCGGGCGGCGCTTTGTAATCGGCGAACACCGTGTCGCGAACGTGCAGGATCAAATCCTGTACCAGACGTTGCATGACGGTCCGGTCGCCGTAGGCTTGGTAGACTTCAAGCATGGTGAACTCGGGATTATGGCTGCGCGATAATCCTTCGTTACGGAAGTTACGGTTCAATTCGTAGATTTTTTCGAATCCGCCGACAAGGAGCCGTTTAAGATACAGTTCCGGCGCGATACGCAGATACATATCGGCATGCAGCGCGTCGTAACGGGTACGGAACGGGCGTGCGGCAGCGCCACCGGGGATCGGCTGCATCATCGGCGTTTCAACTTCGTGGAATCCGCGTTTGTCCAGAAAGGTACGGACCGCCCGAACCGCTTCGCTGCGCCGGCGGAACAGATCATGCCGGTCGGGATTGGCGATCAGGTCAAGATAACGTCGACGGTAGCGCGATTCGATATCCTTGAGACCATGCCATTTTTCGGGCGGCGGCCGCAGGGCCTTGGCCAGCAGACGCCATGTATCGACACGCAGCGAGGGCTCGCCGCTGCGCGTGGTGAATAGTTCACCGTGGACGCCGATAATGTCACCCAAATCAATGTTTTTGAAAGCCAGGAATGCCTCGTCGCCGAGATGTTTGCGTTGCAAATAGAGTTGCAAACGTGTATTGCCGTCGCGTAAGTCGGCAAACACGCTTTTACCCATATCGCGGACAGTCATAATCCGGCCCGCCAATTGGTGGACAGCGCCTTCGACAAAGTTGCCCTGTACTTCGGATAGGCTGGCGCTGCGTTCGAACGGCGCGTTGCTGACGCCGAAACCGGCAGTCTTCAAGCTTTCCAGGTTGCGGCGTCGTTGTTCGATAATTTCGGTAAGCGGTGTCTCGCTCATGGCCTGCTCCATTTTACCCACAAATAAGCCAGCAAGTTAGCAAATTTGAAGGGTATTGTAAAGCCAGCGCTGTTTTATGTTTTACTTTTTAAATGCGACGCGATATGCTGTGGGCTTACCGATATGCGTGCCAATAAATCGTTACGTTTGGATACCCTGCTTGTGGTGCGTGGTTTCGCGAAGAGCCGTGAACGGGCGCAACGGTTGATCCGTGCCGGCGCCGTAAGGGTTGGCGGGGTTGTGATGGATAAACCGGGTCGAACGTTTTCCGTTGATCACGAGCTTACGGTAACTGCCCGCGACCGCTATGTCAGTCGTGGCGGTTACAAACTGGAAGCCGCCCTGCGGGAGTTTTGTCTGGATGTTCGCCATGCCGTGGCGCTGGATGTAGGCGCCTCGACCGGTGGGTTTACGGATTGCCTGTTGCAGCATGGCGCGGACAGGGTGTATGCCGTGGATGTCGGCTACGGTCAAATTGACACCCGGTTACGCGACGATTCGCGGGTTGTCGTTCTGGAAAGGGTCAATGCGCGTTATCTGGAGGCGACCCATGTGCCGTGGCAGGTGGATCTGGTGGTGATGGATGTTTCGTTTATTTCATTGCGTTTAACCTTGCCGCCGGCGGTGCAACGCTTGAAAAGGGGCGGGTTTTCTGTTACCCTGATCAAGCCCCAGTTCGAGGCTGAATCGTGTGACGTGCGGCGCGGCGGGGTGGTCCGTGATCCGGATGTTCATCAGCGGGTACTACGGAGGATTAGGGCAGCCGGTGAAAGCGAATCCGGATTGTTGTGGCGGGGTAATTGTCCGTCACCGCTCCGGGGTCCGGCGGGGAATACCGAGTTTTTGGCGTTATGGGAGAAACCGTGAAAATAGGTGTTACATCGAATTTACGCAAACCGATGGCGGAACAGTTGTTGCATCAACTGGGGAGGGCGGCGAAACGTCATGGGTTGCAGATGTATGCCGCCGCTGAAACGGCGGCTTTGCTGGGCGGCTTGGGTCATGTCTTGGAAGACGATTGGCCCGCGGATCTGGACGCGTTGCTGGTTTTGGGCGGTGACGGCACCTTGCTCAGGACGGCACACGATCTTGGCGGCCGGGATGTGCCGGTACTGGGCGTGAATTGCGGCAGCCTGGGATTTTTAACCAGTGTCGCCGCCGAAGATCTTGATTATGCCGTCGATTGCCTGATCTCGGGGGATTACCGGGTTGGCGAACGCGTGCTCGCCGATTGCCGGCTGATCCGGGCAGGCCGGCAAGACACCCGTTTTACGGCTTTGAACGATGTGGTCGTCAGCAACAGCGGCGCGGCAAGGATGGCGACCTTGCGGGTAACCATAGGTGAACACGTCGTTGCCGACTTCCTGTGCGACGGATTAATCCTTGCCACCCCGACCGGAAGTACCGGGCACGCCTTGTCGGCGGGAGGACCGATCATTGAACCTGCGTCACCGGTTTTCGTGATCTGCCCGATTTGTTGTCATACCCTGAGTACACGCCCGTTGGTCGTGGCGGATCGCCGTACGGTGACGCTTGACGTGATCCACTGTACCGCTGAAAAGATGTGGTTGACCGTTGATGGACAAACCGGTATCCCGCTTTCGGATACCGATCGCCTTGTGTTTCAGCGTGCGCCGAAAACCGTGCATCTGATTCATTTGCCAGGGTCAAACTATTTTGATGTATTACGCCAGAAACTACATTGGCGCGGCACCAATTTATGACGGGGGCATTGATGACCAGCAAAGCGGGTATCAGAAAGAAATTCTGCATCGTGTTACAGACGTTCCAGCGGGTTGTTGTTTGCGTGTTACTGATGGTTATAGCTGGGTGTTCCGGTGTCCAGCCGCCGCGGGGCGTTAAACCTATCGAACGCACTTTGGAGGTTACCGGCTATTGTCGTTGCGGATCGTGTACCGGATGGCGACGGACATGGTACGGCCGCGCGGTTTATGCCTACGGTCCGCAAGAGGGTGAACCGAAGCAAATCGGTATTACCGCGTCCGGAACCAAGGCGGCAGTGGGTACCATTGCGGCCGATACTCGCCGCTATCCCTTTGGTACCATCATGTATATTCCCGGATATGGCTATGGACGGGTCGAAGACAGGGGCGGCGCCATTCGCGGCGATAAAATCGATTTGTTTTTCCGCTCTCATCAGGAGGCCCTGGAATGGGGACGGCGTCATAAACGCGTCAGAATATGGTTTCAGCCCGATTAAGCGTTGCTTGCCGGATACCCTCCCACCGAAAACCCGAGATTGCTCAGAGGCTGGCCTTGTTTCAGCGTCCGAACCGGTGGCGCAAGTCGTTGAATGAAAGATGGATCAAAATCGGGCGACCGTGAGGGCAGGTATACGGCATGTCGGTGGCGGCCAGGTCATGGACCAGTTGTTCGATCGCGGCGGCGGTCAGGCGCTGTTGGGCTTTGACGGCCGCACGGCAGGCAGCCCGCGCAACAATCTCTTCACGGGGTCCGTGGGGTAAACGGCGTCCACTGCCTTCGCGTTTAAAGTCGGCAACCAGAGTCGCGACCCATTCAGCGGGTACCATCTTTTCAAAACCGGTGGGTACGGCATCGACCATTACGCCGTCGATCCCGAACTCGTGAATTCCAAATCCAAGCTTGCGTAATCCTGAGAGCTGTGGCTTCAGGGCCGCCGCATCGACGGGAGTCAATGTCACCGTTACCGGTATCAGTAGTTCCTGCATCTCGGGCAAACCGGCATGAACGGCACGCATATAACTGTCGAACAAAACGCGTTCATGCGCGGCATGCGGATCCATGATCACCAAACCGTCATCGGTTTCGAGCAGGACGAACAAACCGCCTACTTGGCCGACTACTCGTGCATGTCGCCAGGGCGCCGACAAGCCGGAGGATTTCATGTCGTTGGGATCGATGTTGACGGTCGCCCCTGTATTCGTGACGGCGGTTTCGCCCGGTGGTGATGGTTCCGTGGCGGGCGTGGCCGGGATATGCCGTCGCGACTGATAATTTAGTTGAAATGCCGGCGGCGTTTCCGGAGGATCACCTGTTCCGGATAGTGAGGATGGCTCGAATGACGCCGGCGGATACGACTTGTGATCAATGCTGAATCCGACGTGTGTGCCGGGTCCGTTCCGATCGCCTGACGCTTGCAGGGCTTCCGCGATGGCTTGTTGAATTGCATCCCGGATTTGCGATGGGTCGCGGAATCGTACTTCGCGTTTCTGAGGGTGAACATTAACGTCTACCCGTTCCGGATCGGTTTCAATAAACAGGATGATCGGCGGATGCCTGCCGCGGGGCAACAACGACTGGTAACTTTCCCGAACGGCATACCCGATCAGCGGGGCGCTTGCGGGACGGCCGTTGATAAAGAAAAACTGATGATCGCGATCGCGCCGGCTTTCGGGCGGAATCCCGGCGAATCCCTGTAACCGAACAGTCGGGGTGGATAAAGCTATCGGACAAAGCATGCGGACCATTGTTCCGCCGAACAGTGCATGCAGACGTTGTTCCAATGTTTCGCCGCCGGCCAAGTTCGTCATTGGTTTTGCATCCGCATGCAATTGAAAGCCGATATCCGGATGGGCCAGGGCATGCACGATAAATACATGACGGCAATGCGCCAGTTCGGTTTGTGCGGTACGCAAAAATTTACGGCGCGCCGGCACATTAAAGAAAAGATTGGAAACCTCGACCGTGGTGCCGCGGGGGAACCCGGTTTCGCGTACATCGCGCATCACGCCGCCAAAAACCTGGATTTCTGTTCCGGGTTGTTGAGGATCCGTTGACGTGCGCAGCCGGAAACGCGAAACCGAGGCAATCGCTGCCAGCGCCTCGCCCCGGAAACCCAGGGTGTCGATACGTTCAATGTCGTTGATGTCACGGATCTTACTGGTTGCATGCCGTTCAATTGAAAGCAAGGCATCGTCGCGATCCATGCCCCGGCCGTCATCCGCGACACAAACGCGCTTGCGGCCACCGCCGTCAAGTTGCACATCGATCCGGCGGGGACCGGCATCCA
>PXCX01000317.1 GCA_003565195.1 PVC group bacterium
AAGATAAAACATGAAGTTCTTGGCCGTATGGTGGCCGAACGGTTCCGTGAATCCGATGACGAGCAAACCTCTGAGCAAGAAGATGACAAGCAGGTACCCGATCCCGATAACGGTGGCGAGACCGAGGAGGAAAACCATCCGGAGGATGCCGGCGATGCGGAGGATGCCGGCGACGAAGCGGGTGTGGTCGTCGATCTTGAAGCGACACCCGAGGAATTCATTCTTAACCGATACGAACAATATCGGATTGTCTTGCAGGATCACGAATCCGAGTGGGTGTTGCAACGCTTTCTTTCGGCGTTTAGTCACGCTTTTGATCCCCATTCCGATTATATGTCGGCCAGCGCTGATGAAGATTTCGATATTAACATGAGTTTATCCCTTGAGGGGATCGGAGCCCAGTTGACCAGTGAAGACGGGGCGGCGAAAGTGGTTAGCATTATACCGGGTGGGCCGGCCGAACGTGACGGCCGGCTGCAACCGGGCGACAAAATCATCGGTGTCGGACAAGAGGGAGATAAGAAGCCGGAAAGTGTTCTGCATTGGTCGTTATCCCGCACGGTACGCCGTATCCGCGGTCCCAAAGGCAGCCGGGTAACCTTGCTGGTTATTCCTGCAACCGATAAAACCGGCAGCAAAACGGTCACGATAGAGTTGACGCGCGATGAGGTCCGTCTCGAAGAACAGGCGGCCGGCGGTGATATCCTGGATTTTGAATTCGCCCCCGGAAAAACCCGGCGGTTGGGCGTCATCACTTTACCCACCTTTTATCTGGATGTGCGCGGCCGCCGCAACAATGTAGAAGATTATCGAAGCTCGACCCGTGACGTGCGCGATCATATTAACAATATGATTGAGGAAAACGTTGAGGGGATTGTGCTGGATTTACGCTCCAATGGAGGGGGATCCCTCACGGAAGCAGTTGAAATGACGGGTCTGTTCCTTGACGCCGGACCGATAGTGCAGGTTAAGGAACGCCGCGGCGTACAGGTCTTGCGGGATCAGGATCCCGAGGCAATCTATGACGGCCCGCTGGTGATCCTGGTCAGCCGGCTGAGCGCGTCCGCGTCCGAAATCCTGGCTGCCGCACTTCAGGATTACGGGCGTGCCGTGATCGTCGGGGATACCAAAACGCACGGTAAAGGAACCGTTCAAACGGTTCTGCCGATCGACCGTAGCGATCGGCGAATGGGTTCGCTGAAAGTTACCGCGGCCAGTTTTCACCGCATCAACGGTCGATCGACCCAGAAACACGGCGTAAGCTCGGATGTTGCCATCCCGTCAATGCTCGATACCATGGAAATAGGCGAGGAATATCTGCGTAATCCAATCCCCTGGTCACGCGTGGATCCGGTTCCATTCAAGAAGACGGACGATATATCCGATCGTTTGCCGCAGTTGCGCGAACGTTCCGCCGGCCGTGTTGAAGACTGTGAATCATGGCAGTCACGCATCCAACTGCTCGAACGGGTGCGGAAAGTCCGCGAGGCGCCGACCATTTCGCTTAATCTCGAGGAACGCTTGCGAATGGCTGAAGAGGAAAGTAATCTGCGTCAAAAAGAAGTGCGCAGAAGAAGGACCCAGCAAGATAACGATCTGGATTTGGATAAGGATACGGTCATGCGCGAAACTTTGCACATCCTGGCCGATTGGATCGCTTTCCGATGAACCCTGAAAGAGAAAAAAACATGCCCATAAAATTCTGGAAAATGCACGGAGCTTCGAACGATTTCATTCTGGTGGACGATCGCGATCAGCGGTTTCCGCTGAACGATCGTGAGCTCATTGAACGTATCGCACAGCGCCGGAACGGCGTGGGTTGCGAAGGCGTGATTCTGATTCAACCTTCGGAAACCGATGATTTTCGTATGCGCTTCTTTAATCCCGACGGCGGCGAAGTTGAAATGTGCGGTAACGGCGCGCGCTGCGTGGCCCGCCTGGCCGCCGATATCGGGGCTGCTCCCGCCAATATGACGATTGCCACAAAGGCCGGCAGATTGCATGCCGAAATCAAGCAGGCCGACCGCGTAAAGTTATGGATGACCGATCCCGCGGACTGGCAGATGCAGCTCAAGCTTTCGCTGGAAGACCGGATATTGGTCTGTCATTTCGTGAATACCGGCGTTGCCCATGTCGTGGTGCCGGTGGACGATCTGGCGGCGGTTGATGTCGACCGGATCGGGCGCGCGATCCGGTATCATGAAAAATTTTCCCCGGCGGGAACCAATGCCAACTTCTTCCAGGTGACCGGTCCGTCGTCGGTTGCCGTGCGTACCTATGAACGCGGCGTGGAAGCCGAAACGCTGGCCTGCGGAACCGGGATTGTGGCCACCGGTCTGGTGGCCGGACGGTTGGGGATGGTTAAGACACCCGTGAACTTGCTGAGCGCCAGTGGCCACCAACTTACGGTCGATTACCGTTTGAGCGGCGAGAGCGCCGAGAACGTGACCTTGGAAGGCCCCGCGGAATATGTTTTCAAAGGGGAAACCATTTAACCCATGCGGAGCGGTTCAACCGCTCCGTAGTTGGTTCAACACATTGAAAAACAGGGTGATACGTATGCATCGCCGTAGCGAAGTGCCTACACCCATTGGGTGAAGCACGAAGAGATTCGTGTGTACGAGTACGGCCGGAAATCAGGCGCAAACGTTTCCAAATCTTACTCGTACACGTACTCGTACACTCTGATCTCCCCTTCTTTGGATGTTCAACTGCTCCTTCTAGGTCGATTCGTGCACCTTAAGCTTTTACACCATGCGGATTGCGACTTTCAACGTTAACTCTATCCGGACCCGTCTGCCGATTGTGCTGGATTGGCTGAAACGGTATCGCCCGGATATCTTATGTCTTCAAGAGACTAAAACACCGGACGAGAATTTTCCGCAAGAACAGATTCGCCAGGCAGGTTATGGAGTCTGGTTTCGGGGCCGTAAAGGCGGCAATGGAGTGGCGCTGTTATCGCCGCGAAATGTCGAAGTTGTGGCCTATGATTTCGAGGATGGCGGCGCGCCCGATCCGGCGCGTTTTCTGGCCGCGCGGGTTGGCAAGATGCTGGTTGTCAATACCTATGTGCCGCAGGGACGCAGTATCGAGCATCCGATGTATGGTCATAAACTGGAATGGCTTGACCGACTGCGTCGCTGGTTCGAACGTCATGCCGATCCAAACCAACCCGTCCTGTGGCTTGGCGATATGAATGTGGCTCCGCAACCGATTGATTTGCATCATCCCGAAAAACATCAACGGCATGTCTGTTTCCATGCCGACGTTCGCGAAACCTATGCGCGCGTCGTCGAATGGGGTTTTACGGATTTATTTCGTCGCCATCGCCCCGAATCGCCAGGATACACTTTCTTCGATTACCGAACGCGTGATGCCGTTAACCGTGGCCTTGGTTGGCGGGTTGATCATATCCTGGCCACAAGCTCACTGGCGGATCGATGTCTTGACTGCCGGGTCGATCTTGACCCCAGATTCGCGGACCGGCCCTCCGATCATGCCGTTTTGGTTGCCGATTTCGACGGCATCCAACGGACGTAATATCCGCAGGGTAACTGCCGACGCAACCCTTCATCGCTCAGCAACATCGTTCCGCTTTGCAGATGACCGCCGACCGTGGCAGCAAAATCCGCGAGTAAATTGCGCATTAACGCCGGCGAAAAGCCGGTGGAATGGCAGGTAAACAGCACAAATCTGGGGCGCTCGGAAAGAAGTGGCGCCAAACGTTCCAGTAACGGTGTCAGGTCTTTTTCCAGGATCCAGCGTTCACCGGCGGGACCCTTGCCGTAACTTGGCGGATCCAGAATGATTCCTTCGTAACGTCGATGACGGCGGATTTCGCGTGCCGTAAATTTCATGACATCGTCTTTAATCCAGCGAATCGGGCGCTGGTCCAGTCCCGAAGCCGCCGCGTTACGGCGCGCCCAGGCAACCGTATCGGCGACCGCATCGACATGACACAAATTGGCGCCCGCACGCGCCGCCACCAGTGTCATGGCGCCGCTATAGGCAAATAAATGCAAAACAGGAGAGGGCCTCGCTCCCGCTGTCCCGCTAAGCTGCTCAGTTAACCATGGCCAGTGGACGGCATGTTCAGGGAACAAACCCAAATGTCCGAACGCGGTCGGCTTGATAATCAAGCGTAACCCTTGCCAGTTGATCGGCCATTGCGACGGTAAAGGTCGTTGCCGCTTCCAATGACCTTCGCCGCCGCGTCCACGTTCATGAACCGCGTCGGCCGTTTCCCAAAGATCAGGCCGTTCACGCCGCCAATAGGCAACCGGACAGGGGCGGATCAGACGGTATGAACCGAACTGCTCCAGCCGGCGTCCGTCGCCCGAATCCAGAAAACGATAATCATCAGCGCCGTAAATCGTTAAATCTTCACTCAAAAATTTCTGGAGCATAAGTAACCCGCTGAAAAAATATGATCATTGATCGAGAGCTTGCAAAAATATATTCTAGCAATTCAAGCCGATTATTCAATCTTGAAGTTTTGCGCCCGGAACCCTTGACCCACTTGATTTTTTTTTAAGAATCAATCATAATGGTTCCCCATGAGAGGAGCCTTTTAAAATGCGTTGGCAAACGATTATGCTTATTACGTGGATTGTCGCGGCCGGTATGCAGCCGTTGCAACATGCCGCGGCCCAAACTGCGCGCGAACGCTTGCACGATGCATATCGCACCTTGGTTGAGGCGGAAGCCCTCACGCGTGTCGGCGAGCAGGAAGAAGCGGGCTTGATGTATCGGGAGGTAATTCTCGATCTGGAACGGTTGCAGCGAGCTTATCCGGGTTGGCAACGCGAGGTGGTAAGCGCACGCCTGGCGCATGCCCGCAATCGGCTGGCACGTTTGGAGGCCGGG
>PXCX01000121.1 GCA_003565195.1 PVC group bacterium
AGTGCAAATATGATGCTTACGTTTTCAGATTCCGGTGATGCGCCAATTTTGCGTTGCATGTTTTCCGGCTTGCTGAATAACGGGTTTGGCCTTCTATCATTATTCCAATCTTCCATAATTCCTTTATTCCATGGGATGACAGTGATTCGCGTTAATTCAAAATACGCTTGATTTCAATGCACAAGTAAGATATTTTGCCTGCATTACAAGGAGGAAATTTATCATGCCTAAAACGATCTGCCTTTGTCTTGCGTTCACGTTCCTTGGTTTGTTGCCGGAAGATTCTTCCGCGGCGGCGCGGCAGGCCACGCCGGGCAACCGGACCCTGGTGGTCTTGCCGGCCAGGAAACAAACGGTTAAACTTGCTTTCGACCTGCTGGCGATTCGACCACAATTACTGTTGATCACCTACCAGGGGACGGCGGTCAGCGAGACCGCGGGGATGCATGTCTGGAGCGACCGGGAATGGATACGCTTGAGTGACCATGACTACACCGCCGGCAATTTCCTGGCGCCGGGGGTTGTCTTTAAACAAATGTATCTGGTCGGCATGGAAAACAATGTGCCCCCGACGTTACAATATAGGCCGGCGTGGTCCGAGTCGATGCATTGGATCCAGAGTTTACAGGTCGGCGACCTGGTGAATGTATTTGGCAAACAGCTTGATTTTAACCGTCGGGAATGGCGTTGGATCGCTGAACAATACGATTTACGTTTGTTTGAGAGCGGCGTCCGCCTGCGGCGTGAAACGCCGCAAGCCCTTCTGCCGGAACGAGATCAGGAAGAAACGCGCCGTCCCCTTCTGGAACGGTTGCGATTGCGCCGGGAACGACCGTCCGAGCCGGAACCTAAACAACCCCCGCCACGGATTGAACACCAACCCTGGCGGGAAATCCCCGTGCGACGGGAGCCGAGCACCGGATTACGCAAGCATCCGGCCGATCCAATGGACCCGTCGGTTGAAGACCGGGTTGTACCACTTATACAAAACGAGCAGGAAACCCAGATATTGGAACCGCTACCCACCGAGGAGGTTATGCTCGACGACCCTTCGCCCACACCAAAGGCAATCGAACCAGAACCTGAACTGGAAGCAAAACCTGAGCCCGAACCTGAGCCCGAACCCGAGCCCGAACCTGAGCCGGAACCGATCATCGAGGAAAAAGGGGTCCGGCTGCCCGAGACCGACGAACTTCCAAAGGATGGGGATGGGCCGGAACCCGAGGAAGAACCGGATGCCGCGGATTCAAACGGATTGACACCGGAAGAAATCGAGTTCTTTGAATTGATTCGCCGGGAATTCCCGGATTTGGATCAGGAATGACAGATTAAAGAAGACCCGACACGCACTCGTTTAACCTGCAACCCCGAAATTAGCGCCGTCAAAAACGCAAAATATCATCTTTTTTACTGGCCTTTGGTGCTGACCGGCCTGACGCTGTTGCTGGAATCGCAAATCCAGAACGCGTTTCTGGCACGTTATCCTGACGGTCCCGCCAATCTGGCAACCTTCGCGCTGGCGATCAGCAGTTTTCAATTGCTGAACGCGTTTCTGATTTTCGTTCCGCAAACAGTCACGTTGCTGGCAAGCTGTCCTCACTCGCGTAAAACCTGTTTCCGGTTTGTGGTGGCCGTCGGCGTCCTGTTATCGATTCCGTTGCTGATCATCGGGTTTCTGCCGCCGGGAACACGGTTGTTTGCGCATATTATGCGGATCCCACCCGAACTGCTGCCGAATACTGTCCGGTACCTTCAGATGATGACCCCGCTACTGCTCGTGAATGCGGTACGCCATTTTTTTACCGGTATTCTGATCCGGTTGGGGCGCACCCGGATACTGACCTTGCTGAATTTGTGTCACATGTTGAGCCTGGTCGCAGTGCTGGCCGTCGGCCGCCGGCAGGGCTGGCCGGCGATCGAGACCGTGGCCATCGGCGCGATCGTCGCCAATCTGGTCCATCTGGGTCTAGTCTCGCTGGCCGCCGCGGAAAAAAGAATTCCGGCCAGTGAAACACCTTGGCAACGTTTACGCTATCGGGAAATCCTGACTTTTTTCTGGCCGGTTGCCATCACCAGCGCCATGTTCGCGTTGTCGCGGCCAATCATGTACTCGTATATTAACCGCACGGCCATGGCGGTAACCACCGTGGCAGCCTTGCGATTGGCATTTGACGCGATGATGTTTTTCCAAAATCCGGTCAACCAATTCCGGCACATGTTCACAACCTTCGGCGAGCAAGACCCTGAAGGGGTCAAACGTTTCATGCTGCGGATGACAGCGTGGTTTACCTTGATCATGGTGCTGCTCGCCTTCAGTCCACTGGGGCGCCTGTTGTTCCAGCGGGTTATCGGGGCCGAGGGCGAGGTGCTGGAAAAGGCGATCCAGGCGCTGCGCATTCTTTGTCTGGGACCGTTCACCATTGCGACACGCAATCTGTATCACGGTCGCATGATGATTCAACGCCGGACACGCGGCATGGCCTTCGCCGGAACGTTCCGGGTGGGAGCCATTGTGTTGCTTTCATGGTCTTTCTATAACCTGGGGTGGCTCAACCACCAAACCAGTGCCTTGATGCTGATCGGCGGTTTTGGCGCGGAAGCCCTGGTCTCGCGCCTGGCCGTAATGCGTTTGCAGCGGCAGGCTTCCCGGAGTAAATAAGTCGAGCATTTCCTCGGATGAAATGCAATTTGCATGACTCCGGCATTGGCACCATGTTAATCGTGCGAGACCCCGGTGGATTCACAGTAGGTGTTTGGAGTAGGTGCATGTAGGCGTGTACCCTATATCACGTACTCTCAAAACACTTACTCAAATCACCTACTCAATCCGCTTACTCAAATCACTTACTCAATTCACTTACTCGCTTCACTTACTCAATTCACTTACTCAATCCGCTTACTCAATTCACTTACTCAATTCACCTACTCTCTCTCCCAGGATAGTAAAACGGGAAATGGGCCGCTTATCGTACCACCTATGGCTTTCAAGGGCGGGACCCGGCCCGACCTGACAAAAGGGTGAAGTTGTCACGGATTGCGAAAGCGGCTTCGGTGCAAACAGACCCGCCGGCTTGGCAAAATGCTTATGGCAAAACTTCAGATGATCCTTTATGTTTCGCTGTAAAGACGGTACAACGACTGGGTGCCCTCGTCTCCACAATTCTTTTCTTGAAGTTTGTGATATAGCGAAAGCGCCAGATTCAGTCCCGGCGTACGCAAACCCATTGCATCGGCTGATTCCGCCGCGACAGCCATATCCTTAATGAAATGTTTGACATAAAAGCCGGGCTCGAAGTCGCCGTCCAGCATGCGCGGCGCCAGATTGCTGAGCGACCAGCTTCCGGCCGCACCGGCCGAGATGCTCTTGAGCACCGTCGCGGGATCGAGCCCGGCCTTGCGGGCGTAGGCGATCGCTTCGCAAACGCCGAGCATATTAGAGGCAATCGCAATCTGGTTACACATTTTGCAATGCTGGCCACTGCCTGGCGGACCTTGATAGACGATGTTCCGGCCCATCAACTTGAAAAACGGCAGCACGCTCTCGAACGCCGCACGGTTACCGCCAACCATGATTGAGAGCGTTGCCTCGCGAGCACCCTTGTCACCGCCGGAAACCGGTGCATCAAGAGCCTGGCCACCGCGTTTTTGGGTCGCATCGGCAATCCGCACAGCCAAATCAGGCCTTGAAGTCGTCATATCGATCAGGATAGCGCCGGCCCGCAGGTTGGCGATCAAACCCTGTTCCCCGCAATAAACCGTTTCGACATCTTTCGGGAATCCAACGATCGTAAAGACAATATCACAGGTCCGGGCCACAACTGCCGGTGAGTCCGCCCAGTCCGCGCCACGGTCGAGCAACTCGCGGGCCTTCTCGGCTGACCGGGTATACACGCGCAAACTGTTGCCGGCATTAAGCAAATGACCCGCCATACGCTTGCCCATGACGCCAAGCCCGATGAATCCGATAGTTTTGTTCATAGGATCATTCCTCCAGCAGTTCCCTCCGAATCATATCATTCCCGGCCAGCATCGATATCATACACGTAAAGATTTGCAGCATGCCGGATATATAAGCGTCCGCCCGCGATGGAGGGATGCGCCCAGTACGGACCGCGGCCGCCGCTGGGAACCTTGAACGAACTGATAAGACGAAAGTTTTCGGGATCCGGATCAACCAGTCCGAGCGTTCCGTTTTCCGCGAGGGTATACAATCTGCCATCAGCGTATACGACCGATCCTTTCCCCACCCCGCGGATTTGAGCGGCAATCTCGCCACTCACAAGATGCATGCACAGCCACTGGTTGCGATGGTTACGGTCGGCCGCTCCGTAAACGAATGCATCCAGCAATACCAGACCGCCATGCTGACAATCGAGATCAGAATCGCGCCGTTCGCTGGTCACGCCCGTGCCGTCTTCACTGAGACGATACACTTCGCCGCGTTCGCCGCCGTAGCCGGACGTCACATAGAATCGTTCGCCATCGAATACCGGTGATACAGCCTGAATTCGATGACTTGGCGTCGGCCGGCGTTGTTCGCGCCATAACAGAGTGCCGGTATCCGCCTGAATGCCGACAAAGGTCTCGCCCATGAGCTGCGCAATAATGTCTTTGCCGCCGCGCCGGATCAGGATCGGCGAACAGTATCCCGACAGATCTTCGATGCCTTCGCTAATCCAGATGGTTTCCCCGCTATCGGGATGCAGGGCAACCACGCCGGCATCCGGACCGCAGGGCGAGAGAATGACTTTGTCATCCAAGACCAGCGGGGATTCGGTGATTCCCCATGAAATATTGCGTGCCCCGAATCGTTCCATCGTATCGACTGCCCATGCCGGCTCACCGGTTTGGGCGTCGAAACAAACGGCGTTGCCGTAACTGCTCATCACGTATAACTTACCCTTGTGAACGGTTGGCGTCGTTCGTGCGCCGCGATAACTACGATCCCATTCGCGTCCGTAGGATGATTTCCAGCGGAGTTCGCCGTTCAACGACAGCGCATACACAAACCCTTCGCCATCTTCCATTCCGGTAATGTACACCCCGTCTTCGGTAACGGCCGCCGAGGAATACCCTTCGCCCAAGCCTTCATATATCCATACCGCTTCCAGGCCATCGTTCGGCCATGTCTGCAGCAGGTTACGTCCGGCTGCAGCTTTACCATCGCGGTTCGGTCCGCGGAACTGGGGCCAGTCGCCACCGGCAAAGGCATGCGGTAAGACTAAAATAAAAACAGCAAGAGCGGCCACCAAGCCACGGTTGCGACGGCCGTAAAATTTCGTGCGTTGTTCCATGAATAAAAGGTCTTCCGTCTTCAGTCTGCGGTCTGCTTGTCAGCGAATAATAAACAGCGAACCGCGATCAATCCACGTCTTGGAAGCGTACGGCGTGCCGCCGTAGGCGCCCAGATTGATCCGGCCACCGTTGGGAGCCGGCTCGTTCTGCCAGCCCGTATCCAACGGATCCCCGGCGTCGATTGCAGGAGAGTCCACCGCGTCCGAGACCCATATTTCGGCCACCGGATCCCAGCGGCCCATACGCGACCGCAGATGCAAATCCGTTTCCGAGGCAAAGAGCGGATCCTGCCCCACCAGGATGCCGTCTGCGAATGTGATCACGGTACCTTCTTCCATAACCACGTACGGCGTATTGGTCGAGGTGATCAGGCTGTAGGAAACGGTCACCGCGCTGGTATCGTTCGTCGCAAAAAACTCGTCGCCGGCCACCGTTGCCGTATTGTTCCAGAGGATCGAGTTCAGCACCGTGAGATCGCCGCCATCGACCATGACTGCGCCCCCATACCGCCCCGCTGTATTATGGGCAAACGTACATAGATCCACCGTTACGCTGCCGCCGCCGTCAAGCGTTATGGTGCCTCCGTGAACATAATCTTCAACATTCACCCTCACTGAGTTATGGCGAAACACACAATTTCGGAATGTACCGTCGGCCGAACCAGTGATCAAGACCGCGGCACCGGTGCCCACCTCAGAGTGGCCAGTGCCCGTGACAATCTGGTTGTGCGCAAACAAGGTGTTGGTAATGGTAAACGTTCCGCCGTCGATAAAGAGACCGCCTCCTGCACTGGAGGTACCGCCAGGAGCGGTATTGTTCGTTATAATACAATCGCCCATCACAAGCGTGGTATCCTTGATGTACAATCCGAGCCCCCTGTGCCGGTCCCATGCGGTTTGCTCGTGATTAATGATCGCGGTATTGGTTATGGTCAGGGACCCGCCTTCAAAATAACCACCGTAACCAAGCTGACTCCAGCCATCGCCCTTGTTTCCGGCAATGGTACAGTTGAACATCTTGACAGAGCCGGCACCGGTCTTATTGATGCCTGGCCCTTGATCGCTGTGCCATCCGTTTTCAAACTTCAGTCCGTCGAGGATCACCGTGGTTCCTTCGCCGATATCGATGGTCAGCACCCGGTGCGCTTTGTTTCCATCAAAAACAACCGGATGCGCCGCAATATCACGATCTGTGCGCGCCGTCTCGCCCGCCGGGCCACCCGCGAATCCGCCGTAGATTTCGACTTCCTTGTCGATCGCTATCTGGGCGCCACGGCGATAGGTATTACCGGCGATCCAGATCTCGTTGGTCGTGCCGGCCGCGGCGTCGATACCTGACTGAACGCTCGTGAACGCGTCGAACCAGGTACGGCCGGTGTTGGCGCCGTAGGCGTTTCTATCCACGTGGATCACAGTGAGCGGCCCCGCGCTGCCGGCGGTGCCGGAAACAAAACTGTTAGTGTCGGACCAGGCGTCGCCGCCGGGGTTGGTGGCGAAACAGGTGAAGTAGTATGTCGTTTCCGGCCGCAGGCCCGTGACACGAACCGAGAATACGGTGCCGGTATTGGGCGAGGGCACGACCATGATGGGCGTCTGCTGCGACAGGGTCGCCGAGTTGGTGCCGTAATAGAAATATACGTCCGACTGCGTGCCGTCCGTCAGTTCGCCCTTCAGATCCACGAGGGTGTGGTCTACATACGGTTCGCGCGTCTCGACAAGAGGCGCAATCGGCGGCGGCGCCTTGGAAGCTTGCGGGGTGTTGCCGTAGGCGCCCTGGTTCACGCGCGTCGAACCCTCCGGCTCATTGGAGAAATCGCTCTCGGGATCGCCGGCGTTAATGCAGGGGCTGAGCTGGCCCTCGTCTATAACCCAGTCGCCCGCGACGGGGTCCCAGCGCCCGGCGAAACTGCGCAGTCGCAAGTCCGTTGCCGAGGCGAAGAGCGGATTGTTCGTGTGGCTGTTGCTGACCGTAGCGCCAACGACCGTCGGCTCGTCCGTATCGGTGAGACAACTCCATTCCACCGACGCCGTTCCCGCGGCCACATAGATCTCGTCGCCCTCAACCGTCGCCGTATTGTTCCAGAGGATCGAGTTCCGCACCGTGAGATCGCCGTTATCGATCTTGATCGCGCCACCATATTCACCCGGTTCATTATGGGCGAAGGTACACAAATCCACCAGCACGTTGCCTGAATTGCCAAGCATTATCGTGCCTCCGGAATCTTCATTACTACCCGCAAATGAGTGGTGGCGAAACACACAGTTCCGGAATGTACCGTCGGCCGAGCCGGTAATCAAGACCGCGGCGCCCATGCCCATCCAGTCGTGGGTTGTGCCTGCAAGAATTTGATTATACGCAAACAAACTGTTGGTAATGGTAAACGTTCCGCCATTAATATAGAGTCCCCCTCCGCCACTGGATTGAACGTTAGCAGTGGTATTGTTCGTCACAATGCAATCGCCCATCACAAGATCGGTGTTCAAGAGATACAATCCGATCCCTCGGCCCCGGCTTAAGCCACGATACTCATTATTGATGATCGCAGTATTGAGAATGGTCAGGGATCCAGCACTGAAATACGCGCCTTGACCGTTGTTTCCGTGCCCGGCTGTTACCCTGTTTCCCGCAATGGTACAGTTGAGCATCTCGACCGCGCCATGACCCGTCTTATAGATGCCGGCACCATCCCCGCCACTCAGCAAACCGTTTTCAAAGCTCAGTCCGTCCAGGATCACGGTGGTTTCCGCGTCGATATTGAGCACCATCACCCGGTGCGCGCTGTTGGCATCCAGAATGGTTGGATTGGCCGCGATATCCCGCGAATCGCGCTCCGTCTCGCCGTCTCCGCCACCGGCAAATCCGCCGTAGATTTCGACCTCCTTTTCGATCGCTATTGGAGCGCCCTCCATGTAGTTGCCGGCGGCCACCCAAATCTCGTTGGTAGTGCCCTCCGCCGCGTCGATGGCGGTCTGCAAGCTCGTGAACGCGTCGAACCATGTGCGGCCGGTACCGGCGCCGACCGCGTTCAGGTCAACATGAATGACCGTGTCCGGCCCCGCGCTGCCGGCGCTGCCGGAGAAGAAATCATTGGTGGCAGACCAGGATTCGCCTGCGGCATTGGTCGCATACCAGGCGTAGTAATAGGTAGTTTCGGGCAACAAACCCGTGACACGGGTACTGAACACCGAATCCGGCTCGCGGCGCGGATAGAGCGTAAGCGAACTCTGGCTCGCCAGATCCGTCTCGTTGGTGCCATAGTACACCATAATGTCGGACAGATCTCCGGAGATCAATTGCCCTTTGAGGATGGCGGAGTTGTAATCGACCACCGCATCTACATCGACTACGGTCGGCGCCTCAGCGACGGGACTTTTGGAGGCTTGCCAGGTATTGCCGTAGCGGCCGAGGTTTACGCGTATCGAACCCGCCGGTTCGTTGGAAAAATCGCTGGCCGGATCGCCCTCGTCGATAGCGTAACTGGTGACGGCGTCATTGACCCAATCGCCTTCAGTGCCCTCATCGGAATCCCAGCGTCCCGCCGTGCTCTTCAGGCGCAGGTCGGTGGCGCTCGCGAACCGCGGATCGTTGGTGCTAATGTTCAACAGCGAAATTCCCGGTCCGTCGATATAGCCGGCACCCGTGCCGGTAACAATACTGTAGTCCACGGACACGGATCCCGAAACCACATATATCTCGTTGCCGTCCATAGTCGCCGAATTGTTCCAGAGGATCGAGTTCCGCACCGTGAGATCGCCGCCATCGACTTTGAATGCTCCACCTTGTTCACCCGGTGCATTATAAGCAAACGTGCATAGATCCACCGTGACGATACTGCCGTCACGAACATTCACGGTGCCCCCGTGTACTTGACTCCCCGTCCTATGGGAGTTGTCACGAAACTCACAATTTCGAAACGTGCCGACAGCCGATCCGGTGATCAAAGCCGCAGCGCCGTCGGAGAAAGAATCGCGATAACCAGAGACAACCTGGTTGTAGGCAAATAAGGTGTTGGTAATGGTGAACGTTCCGCCATTGATAAAAAGACCGCCGCCTTTACTGGAAATGCCTAAGGGAGAGGTATTGTTCGTGATAATGCAGTCACCCATCACAAGGTCGGTGTTCAGGACGTATAATCCAAGTCCCCTGTTCCGGTCCCCGCTGACTTGCTCGTTGTTAATGATCGCGGTATTGAGGATGGTCAAGGAACCATTCTGGAAATACGCGCCATGACCACTCCTATGGTGACCCGAACCTTCATTTCCCGCAATGGTACAGTTAAGCATCTCGACCGCGCCATGACCCGCCTTGTTGATGCCAATCCCATGCTCGCTCAACGAACCGTTTTCAAAGCTCAGCCCGTCGAGGATTACGCTGCCGCCTTCCCCGATATCGATGTTCAGCACCCGCCGCGCATCCTCCCCGTCCAGAATCGTCGGATATTCCACCGGATCACGTTCCTCCAGAGTTTCCATAACATTGGTAAACCCACCGTAGATGGTCAGGCTGTTGCTTATGGAAAACGAATTGACCCCGTCGATGTCATTAATGTAAGTACCCTCGGCCACCCAGAGCGCCTCACCGGGGTCGGCCGCATCGATCGCCGTCTGAAGGTTGACGTACGCATCCGTCCAGGACGTACCGTCGTTGGCGCCGGTGGCGTTGAGATCGACATAGATCGGGGACGCTGATACGAGTTGTACCGCCATCCATCCCGCCGCTACCGCCATGATGATACCACTTGTTTTGATCTTCATGATTTATCCTTTGGTTGCACTGTCATCCCATGGAATAAAGGAATGATGGAAGATTGGAATAATGATAGAAGGCCAAACCCGTTATTCAGCAAGCCGGAAAACATGCAACGCAAAAATTGGCGCATCACCGGAATCTGAAAACGTAAGCATCATATTTGCACTATTTACCAACATTCCATAATTCCAGTATTCCAACATTCCGCATCCCTATGGGATGCTACTGCTTTGGTTGCTTAAAACATCATCCTTAACGATTTGTCTTGGTATTTAACTAAAATATCCTGCGACATTCGACACAGACGGTCCGTTTTCATTTAACTTATATAAAAGTACCATTTTTTGATGCGAATGTCAACAGTCTGGGACTTTTTTTAGTTTCAGTTTTCGGTCTTGCAATCGACGGGATCGACGGGATCAACAGGTCGCGACTGCTGGCAGACAGATACGGCAAGCCGCGCCATAGTGCTCGGGCGAAGGCGGGCGACAGACGGCCCGAAATCGCCGCCGCATTTTTCGAACGCCTTTCGCAAAGCTTTCCGAAAATTAAAAAAAAACGGGGTAAGTCCACTCCATTGTGCTGTTGCCTTCATGTCGAACAAATGCTAGGATTCGCCCATGAAGACGGTGATGGAATTGATTTCAGATGGGCTCAGGAAGGCCAATGTTTCCGCCTTGCTGATTGGCGGTCATGCCTTAAGCGCCTTCGGCTATCAGCGCCAGACGATCGACGTCGATTGTCTTATTGCAATGCCTGATGTCAAGGTATTGCACAATGTTCTTACGGAGGCCGGATACCGGGTGATCGAACAAACCGAGACATTCGTGCATTATACGCATCCGTCCGCCTATCTGCTTGATGTCGATGTCATGTTGGTCGATCGCGACACGTTCGATAAGCTCAATGCCAAAAGCAGCCGCTACCGTATCGGCAAAGCCGAAATGCGGGTTCCATGCCTTCTGCATCTCATCGCATTGAAATTGCATGCCATGAAAAACAATCAAAAACGGGAACTCAAGGATCTGGCGGATATTGTCGCGCTGTTGCAAGAAAACCCGGGCAAAGTCAGCCGTGAACAACTTATCACAGTCTGCAAACGGCATGGTCCAAAAGACGTGATCCGTCAGATCGAGAGGCACCAATGATCGATGACTTAATCCTGCCCACGGACAAACCCTTGAAAACGAAACCGAAGTTGTTACCGGCGGATGTTTATCTCGAATGGGTGATTACAAATGTCCGTCATCTTCATGAGACCGGTCGGTTGGAACAAATCCGCAAAAACCCGTCGCGCCGGCCGGCTGAGGTACCTTTTACGCTTTAAGGCACTAGCCAAATATATTTGGCCAGGAGCTAAACCAGCTCGCGCAGTTTCCGCGCGGTATCCGCGGCCAACACGGGATCGGGCAGCACCATGTCCGGCAAGCGGCAGAAAGGGATCATCTCCGCCGTCACGGGCGTTTCGGGAATATGCCGGGCCCAAGCCTCTTTAAACGCAGCGAAATCCAAGTCTCCGCGACCTAAATCGTCACCAAAACCATGCAACACGCCGCCGCAATCCTGACGTTCAAAATTCTTGAGATGCACCGCTTTGATCCGCTTACCCAATAGCTCGATCCAGTGTTGCGGATAGCCGTTGATTAGGCAGTTGGCGGTGTCGAAATAGACCCCCAGCCGATCGCTTTTGAATTGATCCACGTAAACCTGCATCTCCATCGGCATGGTTAAAAACTTGTTCCAAACATTTTCAAGCGCAAGATTGACGTCGGCATCCTCAGCCAATGGCAGGACTTCACGTAGCGATTGGGTCGACCGTTCCCAGACTTGTTGATACGGTACGACCGGCCGGCTCGGGTCCCAGGCCACATCGACCGCACCCGGCACAACCAGAATGGTCTCCACGCCCAGGTTGGCCGCCAGTGCTATATACTGTTTGGTGGTCGCCACGGCCTGGGCGCGTTCCGCCTCGTCAGGCGACCCCAGCGAGCAACCCCAGTAAAACCCAGTTGCCAAGGTGCGCAAACCAATGTCGGCGCAGCGGGCGGCTTCCTTGATTTTCGCGCACTCGGCGGCAGGCAGATCGAACGGGATACAATCGCCGACGGTCATTTCCAAACCGTCAAGTCCCCAGCCGGCAACATCTTCAATCGCGGTATACGGACCTTTTTTGTCGTCAAATCCGCCCAGCACCCAATAGTTGATCGCTTTATACATGATTATCTTTCCTTTGATGATAAATTCACGGTTTGTTGTGTTTCAATGGATTCGGCCTCGGCTTCAACCACTTGTATCGCTTCTACAACTTCGTCGAGAGGCATCTGCGGGGCACGCCCGTTGGACAAGGAATCCAGCAAATGATCGATTTCCACATGCCAACCGGTCGGCATACCCGGCTTGGTCGGCGACGGCGTCTCGATGCGGCCGTCTTCGTGCAGAATCCGGTAGCCGTCGGACGCGAACCGCAACGTCATATTTTCACAAATGATTTGAAAACTCATTTCGAACGGCGTAGTTTTTGGCGGCGCCCAACTGCCTTCCGCCGTCACCAGGGTACCATCGCCATAATCGTAACGCGTCATGACGTGATCGATGCCGTGGTCGCTGCGAATTCCACGCACGCCAAAGGCCGTGACAGACTGGGGCATGCCCAGCAATTGCCGGACGAAATCGACATCATGCAGATGCAGATCCAGCAACGCTCCGCCGCTCAAGGATTCCTGCATGAACCAATTCTGCCAGCTATTGCCATCGACATCGGGCGATATTCGCTTGAAAGCGGCGCTACGCACGCGGCCGGCCGCGCCGGAACGTACCAGTTCCAGGGCATGCGCATATTCCGGCCAGTAACGGACACACATCCCCGCCATGCAAGGCACCCCCGCTTGCTCCGCCGCATCCGCGATTTCCCGCGCTTCTTTAGCCGTACGCGCCAACGGTTTTTCGCACAGAACGGGTTTGCCGGCAGCCAGCGCGGCCAAGGCAAAGGAATGGTGCAAATAGACCGGCACACAAATATCTACCAGATCGACTTCGGGATCGCGAATCAAATCCAATCCGTCTTCATAAACCTGTAATCCCGTCAAGTCCATCGGCTCGGTATTGTCGCCCTCGCCAATATTGGCCTTCACCGCACTGACATCCCCACGGCGTTTTGCCGGATCGACATCAGCGACGGCTGTTACCCGGGCCAGCGGATGCGCTTGATAAATGCGAAAATGTGTTGTGCCCATGAATCCGAGGCCTATAAGCCCCACGCGTACCGGTGTTTTCATGTCGTTCCTCCTTGAGATGTTGTTTGCCGATGGTTTTGCAACCTAAAAGCTCTATTTGCCCGCCAGTGGCTGCAAGTAGCTAAAGGGCACTGGGACCCAACTAAAAAATCACGGTGTCAGGATGACATAATAAGTGGCGAGCGTCAACCCCATGTTTTTTACGTTATTCGGTCCTATTCATCTCGCAATGCCGCCAACAATTCGCCGCGCAGGACAAGCTGAACCGCCAGCCATATCCACAGCAGGCTGCCAATCAGGATGGCTAGAAGTGTCAGTGCCACGCCGGACCAAGGGACGGTTTCCGGCGTGGAAAGGGCGGGCAGCGCCGCCACCAAAGCGGTGCATGCACCAATGCCGAGCCCGACACCGGCTAACGCACCGTGTTCCGTAAACAACAGTCGCCGTACATGGCGGCGCCGGAATCCGACCGCGCGCAACAAGGCCAGTTGCGAGCGGCGTTCAAGAATGTTGCGCGCAGCCACAATCCCCATTCCCGAACTGCCCACCAGCAATCCCAGACCGCCCAACATCATGAAAATGGATAAGTAGGTGTTTTCCACACTATTGAATTCGGCCAACCGCTGCCGGGCAGGAACACAGGCCATGCCGAAATCGGATAATCTACCGGTCAACTCACGCTGCAACCGGAGTTCGTCGTCTGCCGACGTCTCAACCAACAGAATGCGTGAGCCGGCTTGTGATGGAAACCGTTTGATCATCTGCGATTCCGCCATGATGAGATGTCCTTGCAAAATGGAATTGGCCAATCCCGCCATGAGTTTGACCCGGAATTCGCGGCCGGCTTCGTCGTGGTACGTAAGCGTATCGCCGACCGATTTGCCGAGACCCCAGGCAATATCCGCGGCATCCGCTACCACGGGGATCACATCCGCGCCAAGATCTTTTTCCAGAACACGCCATGGATGATCGGGATCGACCCCGTCAACCCATTGCGAAAAGGTAAACGCGCCGCGTCGATCGAATTCGGAGGGATCCACACCCAGAAGATGCGGATGGGAAACCCGGTTAAGATTGAGACAACTTGCGTCATCACCCTCGCGCAGACGTAACAACGTAAATCGTACAGGCTCCATTGTATCCAATGCCAAACCGTATTTTGTACGTCCCCGTTCTGTATTCAAATCGTAGGCTAGCGGCAAGGTTGTTTGACCCCATATCCGGTAACCGCCGGTTCCGGAAGCAGGATCGTCCGCGTCCCGTACGGGTCCGTGCCGGTTGGCTGCCACGGCGATCACAAGGAACACGCCGAGCGCAAGAAGCGCGATACAGGTCAGGCTACGACCGCACCGCAGGATGATCCATCGCACAAACAGGTAACGGTAATTCCATCGCGTGGAATCCGCTAAGGCGACGCAACCGGCATAACAAAGCGTCAGCAGGCCCAACAGCAAAAGACTGCCGGCCCCGAAAAAGACAAACATAGCCTCCCATCCCCGTCCGGCAGGCGCCATCGCAGCCAGACCAACACCGATGATTACACCGCTGCATCCCAACCCCAGACTCCAGCGGAATCCTGTCCGACCCGGCGGGGTATCCGGCTCGCGTTGTTGTAATGCACGGATGGTTGATTGTGTCTGTTTGCGAATCGTCCACAACATACTGGCAGCGGCGGCAAAGATCACGACCGCAACACCTATCGCCACGGATAACGGACGAACATGGATTTGAAAGGCCGTGGTCCGCACGGCAGCGTACCAAAGTGTCTGCAATGCCCGGAGCACGAGAGCATTGTATCCCACTGCCAACAACCCGCCAAGCGCGGCGCCGGCCGTCACCAGGATCATTCCTTCAGCAAACAACATGTGGCTGACGGACTGCGGCAGAAACCCGAGAGCGCGTAACGTCCCGGTTTCGCCCTCACGATTCCCAATATTGAACGAGAAAAGCAGGACGGTCAAAAGAATGGCCGCCGCAATCAGAAAAAAACTCAAGCCGATAAAGAGTCCGCCAAAATCCACTGCATGCTGTCCGGAAGCCAATCCCTCCGCCTTCGCGGCATTAACCACGAATCCCAGATCACGTGCCGAAAGATGGAAACGAAGTTTGCCAACCAATGTTTCGGGATCATCCTGCAATGCCGGAAACCGTAACGCGGTCGCCGCACCAAACCGGTTGCGCCACAACCGTTGCGCGGCGGTCTGACTCAGATATATTTTGGGTGTGGGTCCATAATCATCCCAGTACGCTTCATCCACGTCGCGGATCCGCGCAAGATCAATCGGTATTCCGGGATCCCAATCCCGACAGTTCCCGACATCGGAAAGACCGGGAATATCGGGGGTCAGCATCCGGTCATACGCCGTCACATCGGCAACCGGAACAATATCGGCTACCGTAAATGTCGCGTTGGTTTCTTCCAAGCGACTGCCCGCATCCACGACATAATAGGATAGCGTGACGGCATCGCCCGGCATCACGTCCAGATCGCGAGCCAACCAGTCATTAATCACGACGTCGTCATCCGCCAAGTTTTGCGGTACGCGCGGTGGACCCGGCGCAGCGGCAAATGAATACGGGGTTTCACGATCGCCGGCCGCAATCCGGTTGACGAAATAGGTAATGACCGGTTGCGCCGCCGGGGACATCCGATGGATCGTTTCGGACACCGCGTGCGAAATGAAAACACGATCGGACATCAAGGCCACGCTTCCATCCGGTAGGGAAACGATACGCAGTCCCGCGTCGGCAAGCTGCCAATGGCGATCCAGGTGTTCCTGTAGTTTTGCCGCCGTCATCTTCCCGTCCGGATCGGCAACCAGCAAGGCGTTGGCACGATCCGCCAGATCCAGCTCGGTATTCAGCCATGACAACGGCAGGAAAACGGTTGGCGGCGGCATCTGGGTTGTCCGCAAAGTAAACTGGCCGAAGGCGGACGCATCCAAAACCCCGGCAACGCGTAAGCGGCGCGACCAGGCATCATCGTCGCGTATCGCCAGCGTCAGATCCGTCGGCAACCCGCCGGGTTTGCGGACGCGCAGGATGAAGGCATCCGCGTGTTCCGCGGGAAACATGCGATCGGCAAAGGCCTGATTGACGAGGCAACTCCCGCGTTCCATCCGGGGCTCCTCCTGTGGTTTCGGCGCCAGAGCCCAGAAATCGTCGGACACGCCGACCACCTGCACTTGATTGATGCGACGATCACCTTCCGGTGCCAGGGCGACGCCATCGAGAATCAGGACTGGCGCTGAACGGAACGATCCGTCCGCATCCATCATCCGTTGCGCGAGATCGGCCCGAAATAAACGTTCGGCGGATACCATCACGTAATCGCTTCCGCCCAACCGCGACAAGGTTAACTGCTTCAGGCTATACCGTACGGAATCCCCCACCATCAGCGCACCGGTCAATACCGCGGCCGCCAGGGCGGCGCCCAGCATGATGCCAAAATTCGTGCGCCGATAGAAAAAAAGGCTGCGGATAACGAAGCGGGTTTTATTCATTATTCATAAGACGCCTTATTCACATGTCAGCGTACCGTTTTCCAATCTGTAAACCTTATTCATACGCCGGGCGAGTTCCATGCTGTGGGTCACAGTCATCAGGGCGATCGATTCGGTTTGATTGAGTTCGGCCAGTAAATCACCGAGCGCTTGTGCCGAGTGTTGATCGAGCGAACCGGTCGGTTCATCGGCCAGCAACAGTTTGGGTTGATTGATTAACGCCCGCACGACGGCGACACGCTGCATTTCACCGCCGGAAAGCCGGCCAGGCCGGTGATCCCGCCGCTCGCTCAGGCCTACACGATCCAGTAGGGCTAGCGCTCTCTCCACATCGGTCTCTCGCGCGTTGCGGCGACGACGGACAGCCAGGGTTGGGATCAGGACATTCTCCAGAACGGTACATTGCGGCAATAGATGATGTTGCTGAAACACAAAACCGATTTTACGATTCCTGATTCCAGCCAGTTGCTCCTCGGACAACCGTTCCAATACCTCGCCGTCCAATGTGATCGAACCGGAGCTGGGTCGATCCAAAGCGCCGATTAAATTTAGCAAGGTACTCTTGCCGCTGCCCGAGGGTCCGACCACCGCCAACGACTCGCCGACGGCGATTGCTAGGTCGATTCGGTTGAGAACATCAAGGGCGGCGGATGGTTCCGCCGCGGCATAACGTTTGCTCACGGCATTCAATTCAAGGTAGGCCATCGTCTTCAGTCTCCCGTCTCCCCTGCCCCAAAGGCATAGATTGATCCATCGCCGGCGCCGACCACAAGCCATCCATCGACCACAGCCACGGTTGCGCTGATCGGGCTGCCAATATGATACGACCACAACAATTCTCCGCCGCTGAACGATAACATATAAATCCGTCCGTCACGCGAACCGAACAGCACACGATCACGGGCAACCACGGGCGAACTGTCGATATCGCTGCGTGCTTGAAACCGCCACAGTTCGTTGCCGCTATCGCGCGCCAAAGCGTACAGCACCCCATCGCGATCGCCGGCCAGCACCCGCGTCGCCGTCACGGCGGGCGACGCATAAAAGGCCGCCCCTTCCCGATCTTCGTCTGCCGGCGTAAAACGCCAGTGGATCTTGTTTTCCTTCCAATTCATGGCCAGGACTTCGCCGTGATAATGCCCGACATAGGCATAATCGCCACGAACTGCGGGTGACGCGGCAACATAGGAACCTGCAGCGAGTTTCACGCGGGCGGTACCATCCCCTGGATGAACCCCGTGGACATGTTCATCGCAGCCTCCAATCAATGCCACCTCATCGGACAGTGCCGGGGTACCATGCACATAATGGCCGGTCTCGTAAATCCAAACCAGTTCTCCGGTCGCGGCATCCACGGCGTGAAGCCGGTCATCGTAACTGCCGACGAGAACCAGCGGCGGATTGCCCGGCATCCAATTGACACCACCCATGATGCGTCCATCCGTGGCGTACTGCCAGCGGAAATTCCCCGTATCCGCGTCCAGCGCATGCAGTGTCCCGTCGAGATCGCCGAAATAAAGAACGCCGTCAACAACCAACGGCGATCCTTCGATCCCTGCCGGAAAATTGAATTGCCAGCGCCGTTCGCCATCGCTCAATCGCAAGGCACACACCGTGCCATCCACCGCGGCCACATAAACGATACCCTCATGAATAACGGGCGATGCGACGATTTTATCACCCAGATCGATCTGCCAGCGCAACACCGGCTGCTCCGGAACGCGGGCGGGCGTCGTTCCGGTCAATGCGGCATCGCCTCGTGATATGGGCCAGGAACCCGGCGTGGCCACCACCAACTGTTCGGCCGCGCCGGCCATCGGCAGAACAACCGACATGACGAAGACAGCGAACCTGCGTGAAAAACGATTCTTTGGCGTCATATCTCAAGATTAGTATTGCGTCTTGGCATTTCCATAATATATAGCAGAAAGATATCATGCCGTCAATTGTACAGCGGCGATTGAAGTTTTGCCATAAGCATTTCGCAAAGGCGGAGTGTTCGTTTGCGGCGAAGCCGCTGTGCGGCGAAGATATGCTTGCGAATATTTTTCCAGTCCAGTAGAATCATAGTTTCGGTAATACAACACAACAAGCTACAAGGAGGGTAAATAAAATGTATGTCCAGCAATTCTTTGTCAAAGGCCTGGCGCACAGTTCCTATCTGCTCGCGGGTGCGAATACCTGTGCAATCGTTGATCCGCGGCGTGACGTCCAGCTTTATCTCGATACGGCCAAACAGATGGGGATGACAATCACACATATTCTGGAAACGCATCTTCATGCGGATTTCATTTCCGGGCATATGGATCTGGCGGAAATTACCGGTGCCACAATTTATGCACCCAAGGCCGGCAAATCGAAGTTCAAGCATGTTTCAGTGAAACAGGGAGACACGTTCCGGATCGAGGATATGGCCATTCGCGTACTGGACACGCCCGGCCATACCCCGGAACATATCTCCTATGTCGTGACCGACACGGCACGCGGCAAGGATCCGGCCGCGGTGTTTTGCGGCGACACACTCTTTGTCGGCGACGTTGGACGGCCCGATCTGTTTCCGGGCATCGCCCAGAAGCTGGCATCCCAGCTTTTCGACAGTTTACACAAGAAACTCATGAAATTACCGGATGCCTGCATGGTTTATCCGGCGCACGGTGCCGGATCGCTTTGCGGCCGG
>PXCX01000046.1 GCA_003565195.1 PVC group bacterium
CGGCCATCGATGGCCTGGGCACGCCCGAATGCCATGAAGCGCCCGTCTTTCAGCCCCACGACGCCGGCGTGGATGCCGCGGATGTCGCCCCCGGGATCGTCCCAGGTGACGCCGCCGTCGCGACTGACATGCAGGGCGCTCGGTCCTTCGCCGCCGGGGGTTCCATCGCAGGGCTGCAACCAGAGTCCGTCGGGCGTCATGCTGGTCCCGGCGATCACTTGATTGCGTCGCTGATAACGGGCCCCGGCGGAAATCGCGCGCGGGGCCGTCCAGGTAACCCCGTTGTCCCGGCTGCTGCGCTGCAGCACAACCAGATTTTCCCAGCCGGTCATCCCTTCCCGGCCCATGCCGTTGAAATGATGAAGCGTGCCGCGCCCGTCGTGGAACAAGGCGGTACCGGTCATGTTGCGGTTGGGAGCCTTGAAGAACTCGGCAGCCGGATCCCATTCGCTCCGACCCGCGCGCAACCGGGCGGCGAGAACGGTCATCTCCGTGCCCGCTTCGCGATCCGTCGAGAACCAGGCCGCCAGCAGGTCGCCGTTGGGGCACCCGGTAATGGCGGGTTGATGATTGTGTGGATAAAACGGCTCGCCGGCGTCGGCCGGTGCAATGACGAACGACACCGGCGGCGCGAAAAACGGCTGCGCGACCTGGGTGGCGTCAGGTGCATCCGCCCTTTCCGTCCGGGAAACGTCGCGCGCCCAGCGGGGCGTACGTTCGTCCGGAACCGGAACGATCGTGTTCAAGCAGTCGTCCGCGTCCGTTGCGTGCACAATACGGTAAGTTGTCGTGTCATTCATTTTTTCAACCCTTTGCTGAAAGCGGTCGAGACACCTGCCTGTCGCGTGCGCGACGCGACAGGGCGCCCGACCTTCCAACGCTTTGAGTATCGGTAACTGTTCAGGTAGCCCCAGTAAGTCAGTCATTCTTGGCTGACTTTCCAAGGCAGGCTGTCTCGTCAGGCAGGAATGCCTGACATACTTGGTCCAAAACAGGTCCGTCTCGGGGCTACCTGAACAGTTACGTTTATCGAACGTTTTGAATCTTGAACACTGGAGGGACGGCCTCCGTGTCGTCCTTGTGGGGTGCGAGCGGATCGGCAGTCAATGCCGTCGGCGTCAAGGCGCCAGGAGGATCGACGGAACTTGCCGATGCAGGCGGGGCGTCCCCCGGCGATCGAAGAACATCCCCCAGCGGAACGCCCCCGGCTGCGCAAGCCGGAGTTTGCCGAGCTGTTCCCAATTGCGTTCGATTTGCGCCCGGGCGGCGCCGTCCGGATCGCGACCCGCTCTGATTTCGCGCCCCAGGCGGCCGCACTCGGTCGCCAGTCGGGTGAAGTCGAGTCCCGCCTGCACGAAGGCGATCCGCCGGCGATAGACCTCCGGACCGTCCGCCGCTTGCGCCAGCGCCCGATCCAGTTTGCGCTGCGCGGGCGCGAGTCGATCCGCGTTGTAAAAGTCGAACAGGTCATGGTCGGCGCGACCGGGTTGTTGCGTGCCATAGCACGCTTCCCGGATGTCCTCCATGTAGGTCCAGTATGCCTCCATGGCCTCCGCCGCGGGACCGAACGCGCGACGGTAATAATCCTGGAGGATCGCCGGTCCATCCTGATGCGGATTCCAGGTCAACTGAGCCATCAGGTAATTCAACGGCCCCTGCGTTGCCCAATGCTGGCGGTTGTAGTCCACATAAATACCCATCCACCCGTTATCGGCGGCGAACTGCATGTCCTCGATGGTGCGGGTGAAGGGCACATCCGGCATGCCCCACTGCCAGCCGACGGGGTTGCCCGTATTGGGGCGCCAGAAATTGTTTTGCGTCACCCGCCCCCAGTCGCCGAAATTCTCGCGGTGCGTCTTGCCGGTCGTTGAACCGCGGTCGCCACTATCCGAACGTAACAGGAAATTGGCCACATTGACAATCACCACATTATCGTCCGGAACCTCCTCGACGGGTGCGGGGCGTGAATGGCCATAGGCCAGCCAGTAAACATACAGGTCGCGGTCGGGGAAGCGTTCTTTCAGTCCTCGCGCCACACGGTTGGCAAACTTCATCTCGCGGTCCGTCAGGGCAACGTAATCCTGGGAAATGCCTTCCCAAATAAAGGGGCGGCGGATTTCGCCCTCGGGATGATCCCATGCCCGGCAATGTTCGCAGATGCAATGGCCACGCGTCCACCCGTCGGTCGGCGATGGGTTGAAGACCCGCCGGGTCGGATTTTCCTCAAGTTCCGCGGCCACGTCATCCAGCCACTGTTCGGCGATGTCGGGGTTGGAGTGGCACATCGTGACGCGGTTCCCGGCGCGGCTGCGTGTGCCGTCGGGCTGCAGCGCAAAGTACTCGGGATGGGTCTCGTAGAAGCGGTCCCACCAGCGGCTCCATGGCCCATGCCCGCCGTCCGAAGTCAGTTCGCAGAGCTGAAGCCGCTGCGCCCGCAACCAGAAATTGTTTGAGAATCCTCGCTTGCTCGGCGGCTCGCCCGGTCCGCCACGGAACAGCGTCGAATAGGCCAGCAAACCGCCGCGCGCGCGAACCTGCGGGTGGTAGCGGTACGCGAAGGGCTCGAACGCGATGGTGGGCGTTTCCAACACATCCTCGCCCAGCTCGCCGGGCCAAAGCCAGCGCACGCCCAGATAATCGTGCAAAAACGTATAAACGGCGTTGTGCGTGCCGTATTCCTGCTGGACCCCCTCGACCCCGCGAATTACCAGGTGCTCCGGATCCCAGCGATCGCGACCGGCAATGACCAGATGGCGGTCGTTCGCGGCGATCAGGATTTCCTCCGGATGCTGAAAATCAAAATCCTGATCCGGGAACAGTTCCGTCAAGACCGGCTGCACGCCGACCCAGATGGCCGACTCCGGCAGCGGATCGGGCAGGCCCTCCAGCACCTCGGGCCGCGCGCCGCTGGTTTTTTCAATGTAATAGGTCAGTTCGTCCGCCGCCTGACGGGTCAGCGGCGGGGCGTCGGCGAAGATGACGATCGGCATCCGACTTTCGCCGTTTTCGACCAGGACCAACTCGGATTGCGCGGGGTGAGCGAGCAGGAAGGCGGCAATCGTTGCCGGCAGGCGGAGGGGGTTTTGCATCGTGTCGGACTCCAACGGGTTAAACACTCAAAGGGGTTGCAACGGATAAGCAACATCACTATAGCCGGAATTCACATGCGCTGCAAGGACTGCCGTAACGATCGCAGGGCAAACGCATTAAAATTTTGGCGCTTCCGCAGAATCTGTGCTGTGGGTGGAAGACAAAGTGTGCGACGAAGCGTAAACGACTAGTCGTAAACGACTAATTGCAAACGACTAAGTGTGGGACTAAGTGTGGGACGAAGTGTCGCTTCGCGCCGATCCAAACGCTTAGTCCAAAACACTTAGTCCCATACTTAGTCGGTTACGCTTAGTCGTTCCACCTTAGTCGAATTGTCCATGCGCTTGATCTCAGCACAATCATCAATGAGCAATCCCCCCGCAAACCCGGAAGCGCCTCCTTTTGAAGGCGGCAAGCTTACTGAATGGTCCGAACTCGCGTGCCGATTGCCGCTTTATAAACTCAGTTAGGTTCAGGGTTTGGTTTCAGAGAATCGAGCGCCTCTTTCAAAAATTCTTTCTGCGAGTCGCTCAGCCCTTCCATTTCCAAAGCCTGTTCATATTGAAGGCGGGCTTCACGCCGGCGTCCCACGGCATTCAACGCCTTGGCGTATGTAGTAAAGTAACGGTATTGGAAGCGCCACGGTTTGGTCACATCGGACAGCCTCGCGGTATCCATGGCCTCAAACACATCGACGGCGTCGTCGCATTTGTCCAAATCGCATAGGATATCGACCGCATGTAACACCAAGGGCATAATCCGCCACAATGCCGTCCCCGACGCACGACTATAAGCGCTCGCGAAAACTTCCGCCGCCCGCTCTTTGTCATCAAGGTTCTCCAGATAGTTAGCACCGGCCTGCTCCAACACAAACCAAATGAAATTTCCTGAACGGGAACGACTGGTACCGGCGCCTGTATGGCGTTCCAAACACTTCTTTAATTCATTGGCGGCCTTTTCACCCCGTCCGAGATTATAATAGGCCGTTCCGAGCCGGAAATGCGCCTCACCGGCCAGCGAAGAGCTCCGGTGTCTCCTCCCGAACAGCAAACGCGCGTCCGTATCCGGCCATCCATCGATTTCGAGATCACCGAACTTATCGACCAGTTCCTGCCATTTTTCTTTTTCGGCAAGCCGCCCCATCTCCTCAACCTTGGATTCCAGAATGATGATCAGGGCATCCTCGGCGTAATCTTCGCCGGCCGACGCCACCACTTCACGCAGCTTGGCGGCGGAGGAATCCGTCACCGGCATCTCCCCCAACGCCGCCACAATAGCTTTTCGAACCCCGGAGCCGGTATCCGGATACGCCGACGATAAAAACGCAATCACCTGATCCGGAGCATCCCCGGAATACGGCAGTTCCGAAAGGACCTCGGTAATCTTGATCTGCAAATCTTCGTCGGCCTCCCAAAATGCGGACGCCAGCTCATCGATGAGATCGGACGGCGTCCGCCCGTCAACAAGCAGATATTCCGGCATGAGTTTCAAGTAAAAATACCTGCGAACAACCGCACTGCGATCCAATACCAGCGGCTTGACAAATCGGAGAAGGCGCCCAGATCTTGCAATGTGACCGGCGAACAACCTTCTGACCTGAACGTCATCATTGTCCAGGGCGCCAAGCAGAATCTCGTCCCCCGGATCGCCATGCGCGATTAGCAGATGCGCGGCCGTCAGGCGTACAATTTTACGTTCATCATTCAACGCGGCGATCAACG
>PXCX01000210.1 GCA_003565195.1 PVC group bacterium
AGCGGGCACGGATGGCATAAATGGCCCCGTTGGCTCCCAAACAGGAATCCAACCGGCTTTCCCAGGTTTTCAACCGGTTTTCCCAAGTCCAATAGCGGCCTTCAGACGCATGACCCGCGTCTTCCCGGCGCAATTCCTGGGAGGAAGACTCCAGGATCAGCCGTCCGCACACACCGCCAACTTGTGGATCGCTAAACGGGTCCAGTAAACAACGTAATGCATCCAATTCGAAATGGGTATTGGCATCGCTAAACACCAGCCATTCGAGATCGGGTTGCTCTTCCAGCGCACGGACAACCAGCCGTTTCAGGGTTGCAACCTTGCCGCGCCGCTCGGGATCGATATGAACATCAACCCGAATGCCGTCCGACATCAGGCGCGCAGCGCAACGCCGGGCAGCCCCGGCCGTATCATCGGTAGATCCGTCAACGCCCACGTAAACCGTCAACCGGTCTTTGGGATAATCCTGGATTGCCAGATTCATCAAACGCTGCTCGATATCGGCAGCCTCATTATAGGCCGCGATCAGAATCGCGGCGCGAACGGAAGGATAAGCTGGTTCCGGAGGGGATGATGAAGGTCTTTTTTGTTTCTTTTCATTGGCTTTGGCAGGGTCCGGCCACGGCGTATCAGTCGCGGCTGCTTCGGATGGGGGGGGAGATACGGCGGTTCGTCGGGAACGGGGTTTCATCGCGGCTGCGGACTGCAGCAAGAAGGGATACAGCAACCAGGCGTACAGCGGTATGGCCAGCATTCCCAGCAACAACGCAGTGAGCCATCTGCCATGACTTCCGGTCGGTTCCGATACATCGCGTTTATACCAGGCGCGGGAAAGGAACGGCGCCTCGGACATGCCCAAGGCGTCCCGCCCGATTTTAGCCCATTCGGCGAACGTTACCCACGGCATCCATTCCCGCCAGTGATCCGGTGTCGTCACCCCATGAATCGCCAGCGGATCCGGCGCATGCGCCCGCAATCGCGATGCCGCCCGGCGTGAATGACTCGGACATGTCACCAGCGTCAGGCGCGTCCGTGGCGAATCCGCGACGCCGTCCATGAATTGTTCGCGGCGCCGCAACGCCGCGGCCAAGGCCCTCATTTCACCGTCCGTACCCCAGGCCCGGCCGGGAACGATACGAATCTCATGGCGCCCGGCAATGTCTCCCAAGTGGTCGCGCAGCTTCACCACCGCCCATTCCGCGCGGGTCAGGTTGCGGCCATGAAATTCGGACCAATAGGCAATTTCAAAATCATTGCCGACCCAGATTTCCGGTATGGAGTCTTCCGGTTGACGGACCTGCGCCAATTCGCGCACATATCCGGCCAATGCCGCGACGCGCTGTTGCTGCGCGCGCGCGCCGGCCACGAGATAAAGGATATCGGGACCGCCATCGTCAAGCGAAGCGGCTCGGGAAGCCCCGTGACGGCGCAATGCCATGCCGGCGATTCCGGTCACCACCACCAATGCCGCCACGAACAGGATGACCCTCCGTAATCCTCTTGCGTTGCGGCGGCCGGATTGTTTCATTTCCTTGGATAGTATCATTTTCTGGCGCCGGATGTTCGAGGCGGTTTCAAACCGACGGGATCGACAAGTATCGACGGGTATCGAGGGGCAAAACAGCCGCGCGGAACCCGCGCTGGTTGCCCAAGCCCGCGCCGCGGATTAGTTTCCATTACGGGCTTCTTCCCGTCGGACGATTCTCGCCGGAACGCCAATGGCCGTTGCCCCATCCGGGACGTCGTGCGTCACCACGGCATTGGCGCCGATCCGCGTGTGGTTCCCGATGGTTACGGGACCGACAATCACGGCACCGGCACCCACGAAAACATCGTCGCCGAGCTGGGGCGCGACACCTTTTTCCGCCCCAATCGTTACCCGGTGTTCCAATTTCACGTTCGAACCACCGCGAACGGCTGTATTAATGACGATACCATCGCTGTGAATCAGGACGAAGCCCGGCCCGAAATTAGCGCCGCGCCCGATTATACAACGTCCGAGCCAGCCGTTAAGTTTACCCCAAAACATGGCTGCCGGACGCAACAGAGTGCGGCGACGGCATGATTGCATTAAACGGTAAACGATCATCGCAAACGTGCCATCGGTGAACAGCGCCTTGATAAATGCCCGACGCCCGGTTTCTCCGTAAAGCCAGCCGGCTTTGGCGCGAACATCGGTTATGATCATTTTGATAAGCATTACGTTCCGGCCCGCTGGCCACGGCTTAACAGCCGCGGCTACGTTCGTCTTCCTGTAGCCGCGCGTGATAACGCGTGGCCCTCGGAATTCTGCTGAACTAAAAAAAGCGCCACGAAATGTTTTGGCATTTCGCGGCGCTTTCTTGACTTTAATACCATGCCACCGTCTCATCGCGGCGGCGCTACTTCAGCTTTTCATCAATTCCCTGGCACGCACACCTATTTTCTTGCGGAACGTGAGAGTTAGCGACAGTAGCGCGCTACCCAACATCATCATCGAGCCGGGTTCCGGAACAGGAATCGCCAATAGCCCGATATTATCAAAGGCATACAAATCATCGCCGGTTGTATGCACAAGATAAAAGCCGACTTCGGTTACGTTCTCGAAACCTGTCGCCCAATCAGATGACGTTCCGCCGGTAGTGCTGTACCAAGACCCACTACCACTAAACAACGCATCGGCCTCAAACGTATGCCATTGTGGGGCAACTCCCGGAGTCATGACTGCTTGCACTTCAGCGGTCATATCCCTCATCCATGTGTGACCATTCATTGTAATGTACGGCATCAGCGTATCCGGACCCAATTGTTGTCCACCGCTATCTTCCGCGTAAAAATCGAACCGAATCGTGGCACCCAAGATATCTTCGGAAGAGTATGCGCCATCCATCGTTAACCAGTTCTCTGGAAATGTGGCGTAAAGTGTTGGATCACCTGGGGAACGTAGCCAGTCACTTTGACCGCCGGTATTGAAATCGAGTTCGAGATAGCCGCCATCCGAACCCGGCAGGGCATTATTCCACTCTGCCAAACCGCTATCGGCGGTCCAGCCTTCCATATCGCTATCAAACGTATACTCCCCGACAACGACCGGCGCCGATTGGGCGACATACCAGCCGGCCAAAAGCATTACCGCTGTCAACGAAACTATTTTCTTTGTTTTTGTCGTCATGGTATTTAGTCTCCCATTGGTGTGTTATTGTCTGCGCGTAACCGATAAACCCGATAAGCATAGTTCACACCGGGTTGCGTGTCAACGTCAACAAACGGTTTGTTTTCGGTTCTGTCCGCCGCGATTTCCGTCCCGGCCGGCAAAAGTTCAAAGGCATCCGGATCGCCCAGGTTAGCGGTCTTCGCGCGATATACATCGTAAACCGAACCTTTACGCGCCAGAAACCGGATTTTAACGCCCTCATCGGTCGCGGTAATATTACGTACTTCAAACATCTCGATGTATGCCGAATCGTCATGCTCGGCCAAAATACGTTCCCAATCCTTCATCCCGTCGCCATCGCTGTCTTGCAAGCGGTCTGCGGCGGTGAGCGCGCTGATACTGGTGACGCCGAAGGTATCCAGTAATTCCCTTTCCAAAGGAGAAAGTTCGGCTTCGCCACCGATCGCGGATCCGGCGGCATCCAAAATCAAAAACTCGGCGATAGTATAGGATTGGGCATCGCGACTGCCCGGCTGAATTTCCAAGCCGATGACATCGACATCGGTCAGATCAGCCTCCCAGTTGGCTGCCGTACGAAAGACGTTCCGATCCCACATATCGTTGCGCGACAAGGCAACCTCAACATTAACCCAATCGCCGCCGGTCGGCGCTATATCAATATCGCGCCACCATATCCGCCCGCTTTGGGCGCCGAACAATACCAAACGCGCCCGGTACGGAGTTGCATCGGCCCGTACTTGAAACGTCACGCCAGCTACACCGCCGGCAATATAATCGCCGCGGAAATGGCTATCGGCGACGCCCTCATCGGCCGCCAATGCGGCACGCGTAAAGCGTGGCTGTACTTCGCGCGACTGCTCGGCAAAGTTAATCGTCAGTGAGCCGTCGGCGTTGGAAACATACTCGATATTTCCCTCGCTCCGGACGTCACGTTCGCTCAGCTCGGCGCCGGCATCTGATGGCATCGCTGCCAGACCAACAATCAAGCCAACAGTCAACATTGAGTAATGGAAGGAACGGAACAACAATTGCTGGTTTTTTTTCATGGTGATATTCCTTTGTTATTCAGGTGTTATCTATGATATTGACGGTTACGTAAAATAGTCTCGCGACTATAGTTCTGGTTCCCAGGTAGCTTCCCCACCTAATCTGCGATACCAGAAAACATGGTTTTCCGACATCTTGAAATTGGTTTCCATCGAAACTTGGGGCCAAAGACGCCACGCCCCGTTTCGCCACACAAAGGTATGTGCGCGTGTGCCGTCTCGGACGATGATTGTATCATCTTCCCCAGCAATATGCCCGAAATGCCAGTTGCTTGATTCGTTCTGGTTCGCTGCGGGAGCGGTCCATGCCAGCATGTTCCAGTCGTCCTCGAGGATATCCGCACTAGGTTCCGTCCGCGCGCTCTCGCTGTGCGGAACAAACTTGTTGCCCGGATTAGTGACTTTAACCAGAATCATCCCCTGGGATGGATTTATGACCCTATTAGTATCTCCATCGCCACCCCAGGCATAAACGCCTTCTTCTTTTTCAAGCTTATATTCTTCCCATTCGCCGCCGCCAAAATACACCCGGATTATATCGCCTTCCGACAAGCCGGCCATCAGCTTAGCGCCCAGATCTCGGCCAAACTTATATTCTTCAGAGCCAACCG
>PXCX01000235.1 GCA_003565195.1 PVC group bacterium
AGACCAGAGTTTCCCGAATTGGCGCGCGCGGTTACCAATGGAATTGTATTCACAAGGGCCAGCGCGCCGGGTGCGTGGACTGTTGAATCGTTGCCGCAAGTGCTGGCCGGGCAGCAAGGCAATACTTATATTGATACCAATGGCGATCTACGCTTCGAGCAAGGCGGAAAAGAACGTTCTTTCACCGATTACGATACCGTGTTCAGCGATTTCAGGAAACGGGATTACCGTACCGTGATGATCGGTTGCTATTTGCCGTACGCCGATTTGATCGGCGCCGACGCGGATGTTTGCGTGTCGTACGATCTTTACCGCTTCATGGGAACGTCGCCGCCGGCGTTGGCGGCGAACAGTATTGTTGAAAATGTCCGAATCCGGCTGAGTTTTATTCATCCAGCCATCGGCTGGCCCGCGAATTATATCAAGCATCGTTATTTCGTTCGTGTAGCGGAAACCATTCATGAATTGACCTTGCGAGCCTTGCGACTCCCGGAACCTTTTTTTGCCGTGGTGCATCATTCCGTGCCTCATATGCCGTTTATTTTTGAACGGGAGGGTCCGCGCGAAAAATTACACAAACCGGCAACGCTTCAAGTTGAAGATTATATGGGGAACTTATATTATACCGATACCTTGCTGGGCGAGATTGTCGATGCTTCCCGTGCGCGACCCGATGGCGGGCCGTTGATTGTCTTTACCGCCGATCATGGTTTTCGCGTGGATCCAATGTGGGACGGATTATCCGGAAGCAAGCTGGCCGAGCAACATAAACATGTTCCCTTGATCGTCCTTCCGCCGGGATATACGGAAAAAAAAGTGATCGATACGCCGTTTGAATTAACCTGCATGCGTGACGTGTTGGTTCGTTGGGCCGATACGGGGGAATGGCCGGAACCAGACGAATTCGATTTGGCAATAACAGATAAAGAACGGGAGGAAAACGATGATGATCGCGTACATTGACCCAGGTTCGGGCGCCATATTGTTGCAATGGATAATTGCCGGTATTATCGGCGTCAGTCTTTTTTTTCGCACCACCATTGTCGGGTTTTTGCGCAAACTTCTGCGGCGAAAACCGGACGATGGCGAAAATCAGGCGCGCAATGAAAATGACTGATTTTTCGCCGGAATCCGGTTCGTTCCGCGATCCTTCCGGATTCGTTTTCTACCACAACGGCTCCGTTTATCGCGGTATTGACGAACGAACCTACGAGCTGATGCAGCGCTTGTGCGACGACGGGCTATTGAACCGGTTGGCCGCCGACCGGCTGATCGTCAAAACCGAGCTTATACCAGCCGGCGGCGATCTCGAGCACAGGTTACGTGAAGTTTCCGGGACACAAGGGCGTTTTTTGACCCACGAAACGGTACCTTTCGTCAGTTACCCTTACGAATGGAGCGTTTCCATGCTGGCCGATGCCGGCATTTTGCATTTGGACTTGCAAGCGCGGTTGCTCGAACACGGTTATTCCCTCAAGGATGCCACCGCGTTTAACGTGGCCTTTATCGGCGCCCGGCCTGTGTTAATCGATATTCCGTCGATCGAAATTCCGCGGCGTCTCGATATTTGGGTGGCCTACGGCCAGTTCTGCCGCATGTTCGTTTTTCCTATTCTGCTACACTACTATCGTGGTCTTGGTATCCGTGAATGTTTCCTGGGCTTGCTGGAAGGACCGGGTGTCAGCGAGACGCGTCGCATGCTGGGTTTCTGGAAATCGTTGCGACCGGTTGCGTTTGTCGATGTGTTTTTGCAAAACCTGTTGCATGGCACGGCGGAAAAACGGTTGGACAAGACTTGTCGAACCGATGTCCACGACGGGTGCGCCGCGCAACCGTCCGTAACCGATGAATCGGCGCCGGCAGGCAATTCGCAGGTCCAAAGGCTCAATCTCAAGCGGTTGCGCAACAAGTTGACGCGCATCACGCGACGACGCGCGGCGCGCGGCATCTGGTCGCGCTACGAAAAAACGCACAGCTATGATGTGGCCGGCGAAGACGAAAAGATCGGATTCGTCAAAGAAAGCCTGGCATCCGGGCGTCCACGCCGTGTACTCGATCTGGGATGCAATACGGGCCGCTACGCCCGTCTGGCGGCGGAAACCGGCGCCGGAGTAACGGCGCTCGATTCCGATCATGACTGCATTGATTTGCTCTACGGCCGCGTGCGTGAAAAACAAGTAAACATTTTGCCCCTGAACATTGATATTACCGATCCCAGTCCGGCGCGCGGGTTCCGACATCGTGAACGCAAGTGCTTCGAAGACCGCTGCAGATTCGACATGGTCATGGCCTTGGCGCTGGTTCATCACTTGCTGGTTTCCGCGCGCATCCCGTTGCCGGAATTGCGCGACATGTTCAGCGCGCTGACCGACAAATGGTTGATCATCGAATTCGTTGCCGTACGCGATCCCATGTTTCAAAAATTGCTGGCCTTGCGCGAGAATTATTACCAGGATTTGAATCCTGAAATGTTCGAGACCGTGTTCGGCGACGCTTTCGAGATCGTTGAACGCCACGATATCATGGACGGACGGCGGGTGTTGTATCGGATGAAAAAGAAGGATCCGAAATAGGACGGCCTCGGGGACAATGTCGAATGGAACTACGTAAGCGCCATTCCTCCCCCTTGCCCCTTTCCCATGAAGATCGCCATTGCCAGTAGTGGACTGGGTCATGTCGCGCGCGGAATCGAAACCTGGGCCCTGGATTTAGCGCAGGCGTTGGCAAAGCACGCGGCTACCTCCGGTGACGCAACCGATCTTGAGGTTACCCTGTTTGCTGCGGCGCCGGTGCCATTTTGTAATCCTCCTGTAACGACAGGATCGACGGGATCGACAGGTGTCGACGGGATCGACGGAAAACAAGAGGAATCGACAAAGCTCACGGCAAAGATTCATAATAAACCATGTAACCTTTCTTTTGAGATCGTGCCGTGTTTCAAACGCGGTGGGCGTGCGGCGCGTTGGCTGACGCGCCTGATGCCCGGTTTTACCTGGCGTTGGGGCATGAAATCGACCTATGGCTGGGAGCAGTTGACCTTCTGGTTGGATTTACGCCGCCGCTTACGCCACGGCGATTACGACATCCTTCACGTTCAAGACCCCATGCTGGCGTATTGGTGTCGCGTATGGCGGCGGCGTGGTTGGCTGGCAACCAGGGAAATCCTGGCCCACGGCACCGAGGAACCCGCCGAATTCTTGAATCAATTCGACTATGTCCAACACCTCGCACCCTGGCATCGGGAGGCGACAGGATCGACGGGAACGACAGATGTCGACGGGAACGAAGGGAGCGACGGAGGCGACCGGAACGACCCACGAGAACGTCGCGAATCGCGCGACGGTCTTTAAACCCCTTCGATTCTGTCGATCCCGTCGATCCTGTCGACCAAAAAAAACAACCAATACAAGGAGATCGCTAATGAAATTCGATGCAGCCGGTGGATATCGTCGTTTGGATTCATGGATCATGGCGAGCATTGTACAGTTGGCGAATTACCGCTTTTGCGACAAGTATATCACGCGGGCCATCGATCCGACAGGACGCCAATACGACCAAATGACGCAATCGGCGCGCTCCGGCAGGGTGAACATAGCCGAAGGATCAGCCCGTTCCGGCACCTCGAAAGAGACCGAGATGAAACTCACCGATGTCGCGTATGCGAGCCTTACGGAATTACATAACGATTACGAGGCTTGGTTGTTGCGCAAAGAGATTGTGCCCTGGCGGAAAGAATCGGACGAAGCGCAAGCGGTTTACGCGTTGCGTCTGAACCGACCCGACTATGGCCAGGATGTGGTGCATGATTCCTGCGCTCACATATTGGTTCAGCAGAAAAAATTCGCGCTCTGGCTTCAAAATCGCGATCCGGTCGTGATCGCCAATGCGATGCTGATTCTGATCGCGCGCACCATTAACATGCTGCTCCGGCAGAAGGAAGCCCAGGGAGAAAAATTCTTGCAGACAGGTGGTTTCCGCGAGAACCTTACGACGCGCAGAATCGAGGCGCGCGCCCGGGAGGAAAACGCGCCGGCATGTTCCGCGTGCGGCAAGCCGATGCAACGGCGCAAGGCGCGCTCCGGCAAAAATGCCGGGCATGAATTCTGGGGTTGTACCGGCTATCCCGAATGCCGGACAACCCGCGAAATCGAGGCGACGGGAACGACAGGGTCGACAGGCGTCGACGGAAACGACGGGGAAAACCGAAGCCATGGGAACAAACAACCCAAGCCGGAAGATTCAAGCACCCCCCACGACCCAAGCGATGATACCTAACCCCTATCGATCCCGTCGATCCTGTCGATCCTGTCGAAAAAAAGCCCCATGCATACGGTAATCCCCAACTTCGTAGATACAACCCGGTTTCATCCGCCTTCCTCCGCGGAACGCGCGGCCGCGCGGACAACGTTCGGTCTGGCGACCAATGCGTTTGTGTTCGGCGACGTTGCCGCCGTGAAATCGCATCATAAGCGGATCGACCGCCTCATTGAGGCGTTTGCCGTGTATTGTCGTAACCTCGACCCTTCGCGACCGGTCACGCTGGCGATTGCCGGCGCTAAAACCGCGGAATCCGACGATCTGGTGGCTCTGGCAGAATCGTTGGCGCCGGGGAAGGTAAGGTTTTTCTTCAACCTCTCGCGGGAACAAATGCCGGACTTTTATCGTGTCCTGGATGGGTTCGTGCATGCGGCGTTGTTCGAGATGATGCCGATTGCATTGTTGGAAGCACTGGCCTGCGGGGTTCCCGTACTGCACCACGATCATCCGGTGATGAATTGGATGATCGGCGACGGC
>PXCX01000215.1 GCA_003565195.1 PVC group bacterium
CCGCGCAGCGGGATGGTAGTGTACGCCACCACCGGGCAATCGCGCTGGAGCAGCGGCGAACCACTGGAAGCGGGCCAGCAGGTACGGGAACGTCAGACCCTGATTTACCTGCCGTCCCCGGGCCGGATGCGGGTCGATGTCCAAGTCCGTGAATCGGTCCTGGAAATGATTGAACGCGGGCAGCCGGCGCGGGTGACGCTGGATGCCTTGCCGGGTCGCGAATATGCTGGACGGGTGGTGCGGATCGCCCCGTTACCGGACGCCACCATGCGCTGGATCAATCCTGATCTGAAGGTTTACTCGACCCAGATCAATCTTGATGAGGGCGCGGTCGATTTACGGACCGGTATGAGTTGCCGGGCTGAGATCATCATTGAAGAATATGACGATGTGCTGGCTGTACCGATTCAAGCGGTTATCCGGGTTGACGGCCGACCCAGGGTCTACGTCCTGTCCGGCCGCAAATTTGTGTCACGCCCGATTGAGATTGGATTGGACAACAACCATATGGTGCATGTCAAAAGCGGCCTGAGCGAAAACGACATCGTCTGGCTGACCCCGCAGCTGGAAGCGGAAGCTGAACCCTTCACACCGTTGGCGGAGCCGCCCGATGAACCGCCCGCAACGTTGGCGCCGGAAACTCCTGCTGTCGATGATCGATCCGGAGATCAACCGCAGGGTCAACGCCCGCCGCCAGCGGATGGTGAGCGCCGCCAACGTGGCGCAGGACAGCGTGCCGATCTTCCGGATAGCGAGTGACTTCGTGCATTCCATGAAACCGCCATCCACAATATCCGGCTTCGGATCATCGCCAACCACGGTGGTTGAATGGAGCGATGTCCACAAAACATACCGTATGGGAGACGAAAAGGTACATGCCTTAAACGGGGTTGATTGGACCATTCGGCAAGGTGAATACTGGGCGGTGATGGGGCCGAGCGGATCAGGGAAGAGTACCCTGCTGAATTTGCTGGGATGCCTGGACCGTCCCAGCCGGGGTCGATGCCGCATGTTCGGCCATGAATTGCGCGAGCTTTCAGACGATCAACTTAGCGAACTACGATTACGCCGGTTGGGGTTCATCTTTCAGAGTTTCAATCTTATTCCGCAACTTACGGTGTGTGAAAACATCGAGCTACCGTTATTTTACATGGGGGAAACCGCGCGCGCGGCAGGTGAACGGGCGCGCGCGCTGGCGGTCGAAGTAGGTCTGGCGGATCGTCTGCAACATCGTCCGACGGAGTTGTCCGGCGGGCAACAGCAGCGGGTGGCGGTGGCGCGGGCGCTGGCGGCCGATCCATGGCTTTTGCTGGCCGATGAACCGACCGGAAACCTGGATACTGCAACCAGCGCCCAAATCATGGAGCTTTTGGATGGATTGCACGCGCAGGGACGAACGGTTGTGCTGGTAACGCACGAGGATCAGATTGCCAGTCATGCCAAAAGCGCGTTACATATGTTGGATGGCCGAATCGATAAACTGATTGTTTAACTGCTCAATCCGGCAGGTTTTAGCAAAAAACAAGAAAAATGATGCGAAGATTATGGATCGAATCGTGTGTGGCGTGTATCGGGTGTAACGTGTTGGGTGTTCTATGATTGAATGGCGAGAAAACCGGACGTGGCGCAATATACGGGTGGGACTGAAAAGTCTGATGCTGCATAAATTGCGTTCGTTTCTGACTGTTTTGGGTGTGGTCTTCGGCGTCTCATCGGTGATTGCCATGCTCTCGGTCGGCGAAGGCGCCGGTGCCCAGGCGATGGAACAGATCCGTCAATTGGGTGCTCAGAATATTATCATTGATTCGATCAAACCGATTGACGAAGAACGTTCTGGTTCGACGGCCGGCCGGTTGATTGATTACGGTATTCGCTATGAAGACGTGCAAAGAATTGTCGAAACCTTCGAGACCGTCCACCGCTTGGTACCGGTCAAGACCTTGCGTCAGGATGGCCGGCTGCGTACGCGTGAAATGGAATTGCGCCTGGTTGGCACAACCCATGAATGGTTTGATCTTGTGCAACGTCCGGTTTTGGCCGGCCGGGTATTATCCGCCGAGGACAACCGGCGTGCCGCCAATCCGGTGGTATTGACTGAACACGGCGCCCGCCGCCTGCTGGCGGGAGCGCATACGATTGGCGAAATTCTGCGGATCGGCGGCCATCATTATGAAGTTATTGGAATCATTCAGAGCGCCGACGAAGAAGCGGACGGACGCACGCCGGATGCGCGGGTGGATGCCTATATTCCGATCGAAACCGCGCGTCATCGTTACGGCGACATTTCGGTGCGTATCCAGGCCGGCTCGCGCGAAATCGAAAGGGTCGAACTTCATCAACTGATCATTCAACTTGACCGGATAGAGGATGTTGAGCCGACCGCGGCGGGCTTGGAGGCCATGTTCGCGCAGCGGCCATCCTCGCAAACGGATTACCGGATTCGCGTTCCGTTGGCGCTTTTGCGCCAGGCGGAAGCTACCCAGCGCACATTTAACATTGTATTGGGTTCAATTGCAGGGATCAGTTTATTGGTCGGCGGAATCGGGATCATGAACATCATGCTGGCGTCGGTAACCGAGCGTACCCGCGAAATCGGGATTCGGCGCGCCATCGGGGCACGCCGCCGCCAGATTATCGCTCAATTCCTGGTGGAAACCGCGGCTTTATCCACGCTCGGCGGTATAATCGGTCTGGCATTTGGGTTTGCGACACCGCTTCTGATCACTTTTTTTACCGGGATGCCGACGATTATCACCGTTTGGTCGCTGGTTCTGGCGCTCGGTATTTCGATGGGGATCGGCATCCTGTTCGGTATCTATCCGGCCATGCGCGCCGCCCAACTCGACCCGATTACCGCGCTACGCCATGAATGAGATGGCGAACAAGATATGCCCTGGGCGCTCGAGGGCGTATATCACTTTATGTTGCATGCAACATAAAGTGATATGCGCCCGGCGCTCTTTGCGCTATTGACTAATTGGTGCTTTTAGGTTACAAATGGAGATGGGGAAACAAAGGAGGCGTACCCAAACCGTGGCGGAAAACATCAAGAGCGAAGTGGCTTGGTATTGTATACGTTCCAAGCTAAAGCAGGAACGGGTGGCCGAGCAGTGCCTGGTTCAGCGCGCAGGGATCGAGGCTTTTGCGCCGCGTATAAAGTTTCGGCGACGCACACGGCGTGGCGCTGTATGGTTTATTGAAGCCTTGTTTCCAGGCTACTTGTTTGCTCGTTTTTGTCTGGCACGCCAGTATCGTTTGGTGATGTCGACCATCGGGGTAGCGGGCATGGTTCGGTTTGGCGAGCAAACGCCGTGGTTGCCGGAGCACGTGATTGAGGATTTGCGCAACACGATGGGAGACGAAGGGGTAGCTCTGGTGGAAGACAGCTATCAAGCCGGCGACATCGTCAATGTTGCCGGCGGCCCTTTCATGGGGCTTACCGGTTTGGTAAAAGGGTATATGCCGCCGGCGGGCCGGATCCGGGGATTGCTGGAATTCATGGGGCGGCCGTTGGAGGTCGATTTGCACGAAACCGCGGTGACTCCCTTGAAACGCCGTTATGTAGGGCCGATGTTAAGCAGTGTATAGTCGTGACGCCTTCTATTTTTGATGATGATTCAATGGTTTGGACAAACCTGCCGGTTAGCGAACCGGCATGGGTTGCCGACCAGTGGCGGCAGCCTGCCCGAAAACTGTTATGAGCTATTATCGCGTTCTCGGATTGGAGAAGGAACCTTTCTCGACTAGTCCTGATCCGGATTTTTTGTTTATGTCGCGTTGTCACAAGGCCGCCTTGTTTCGTTTACAGGTGGCGCTGGATTTGCGACGGGGCATGAGCGTGTTGTTGGGCGACGTGGGGACCGGCAAAACGACTTTGAGCCGTAAACTGGCGAAAGTGTCGGACAAAGACAAGAATGTGGAATTGCACATGATGTTAAACCCCTTTTTTCGAACGGAGCGTCAGTTCCTGTTACGTTTGGCGGCGTTAATGGGTGTCCGTCATGCGGCCCGCACAACGGCCTTCGATTTGATGGAAAACATTGAACGGGAATTATTCCGGCGTGGCGTCGAAGAAAACCGGACGGTGATCCTGTTATTGGACGAGGCCCAAATGCTGCCGGATTTTGTGCTTGAGATTTTGCGTGTTTTGCTTAATTATGAAACCAACGAATTCAAGATACTCCAATTGATTCTGGTCGGTCAGATGGAATTATTGCCGCGTCTCAGTCGCATTCCTAATTTCTGGGATAGGATTGCGTTAAAGCAGATCATTCGGCCTTTGGACCATGATGAGGTGCGGGCGGTGATTCGTTTCCGGCTTGAGCAGGCAGGCTACCGGCGGTCGCAACCGTTGTTTACGGATACGGCGATTCATCGGATTGCGGGACATACCGGAGGGTATCCGCGAAAAGTGGCCTTGCTTTGTCATAATGCTTTAGAGTATCTTGTCATGCATGACAGGCAACAGGTCGACGTGGAATTAGTCGAGCGGCTGCTTGCGGAAGAGGTGCAGCCGATTTTGGCATGATGTCGTCATGCGGTCGGGCGGCATGCGTTGTGCATGCGGGGCGCAAGTAAAGGAAAACCTGAATAATGACACAAGAGCAGGAAACATCACCGGAAGAGAAATTGTTACGGGTTATACGTTCAGGCGGGCAATCGGCGGATGAATCCCCGAAGGCCGATCCAAAAGAGACGCCCCCCGCGCCCCCTGCGCCCCCTGCGCCGGCCGTGCCGTCCGTGCCGGCCGCGGAGACCGGCGTTGCCGGCGACGCGGAGGTTGATCGGTCTGCC
>PXCX01000012.1 GCA_003565195.1 PVC group bacterium
AGTGGAAGGTCGGGCTGTCGCCAGGGCCCACGTTGATATAACGCACGCCGGAAGTGAGATAGCCGATTCCGGAATAACCGATTCCGAACCGATCCGCCGTGATGGACTGCACCACGGTGCTCGAACCCGGTTGCTCCTGGTAGCGGTCGTCATCGAAGTCGCCGCCGCCCAGTGCGATGTTCTTGAACACGCCGTACGTGCCGCTGACCGCGTTACGGCCGTACAGCGAGATGGGACGATCAGCCCAGTCGCCGGTCAAGCCCACATCGCCCCAGGTCCGGATCGGGGTGCCTCCCAGCCGGTAGGTGCTGGAAAAGATCGCGTCGATCTGCTGAAGGTTGAGCCCTTCGATCGGATTGTCACGATGGACAAAAACCGCCAGCGCGTCGATGCCCACCCGGACTTCGGTCGGCGCATAGCCGTAGCGCGCCTCGAACCGGTCGATTTCGGTACCCGTCATCGGGCGGCTCATCGGGCCAATCTGCGCGGTGGCGTCAATCAACGCCGCCGGGGCCGTCGAGGAACCCGCGCCCTGCACCTGGATGTTCACGTTCGGATAAATTTCCCGGAACGCTTCGCCCCACAGGAGCATCAGGTTGTTCAGGGTATCCGAACCGATCGAGTTCAGATTTCCCGATATGCCCGCCACCGGCGTGTACTCCGGCAGGTTGGGATCGAGTTTAATCCCGGCCCGAACGGCCGCGGTCCCGATGATGGCGGTGGCGAGAAGAGTTAGCGCGTAGTGTTTCATGGATATGTCCTTTTCTTGCGTTGCTAGCTAATTGTTGAATGTTCTCTGGTTAGATCGATCTTTTTTGTGCTTGTCTTGCGGTCCTATCTTGCGTTTCTCTCCATTTGTCCTCCTGGGTTATGTGAATGATGGTGACCCGGCAAAGGATTCGGATTCCGTCCCTTTTCCCCGCCGAAAACACCCTCAATCTACGTAACGCATATTCGTTCAGTGTGAGACGGCCGTTAATCTTCAGTTAGCGCCGCCGGCAATCCTTGGCCGGCGTTTCCGCCGCCTGCTTTCTTCACATCGGAAAAGATACATTCTTTCTATTGGAGAATTGCTAGCCCCATGTTAGAAACATGTTAGCCGGGAATGGCACGTACTTAGCCAGGTTTCAAAGCCATGGCTTGTCAGCATGCCCTGTGTGTGGGTGTGTGAGTACGTGGGTGTGTGAGTGTAAGAACGTTCCGTTGCGGCGCTTCCGGATTTGTGAGCGGATTCGCTAACATAATTCTAACGTTGCGCTAACCGCCGGCGAATTGCGGCATGCCATTATCGAAGCGTTGTTCAAGGAGAGAAGCAATTCAATGACCGATTCCAATCCACGGAAACCAAGGCGTAGCGACCGTGAGCGAGGTCTGATTCTCAGCGCGGACGCCGGCTTACGCAAGAACGTCGCCGCCAAGATCGGGCAAGTCGTCCGTGTCTCCGATGATACGGCCTTCCTTTACGACGGTGAGTTGATAGAATACGGCCTGACCAGCAAACTGTTTTCGAAACCGGAAACGCAACACACCGAGGATTCCATCACCGGCCGATTCGGCTAATTCAAGGAGACCCCAATATGATCAGGCATTTACAGCGGGAAATCGAGTCGACCAAGACAAAACTACTGTCGTTGTGCGCGCTCGTCGAGAAAAACGTGACGCTGGCGACGCGGTCCGTGGCGGAACAGGATGCCGTCATGGCCCAATCCGTCATGAACGCGGATACGGCCATCGACGAGATGGAGGTCGAACTCGAAGAGGATTGTCTCAAAGCCCTGGCGTTATATCAACCCGTGGCCGTCGACCTGCGTGCGCTGGTCGCCGTCCTCAAAATCAACAACGACCTGGAACGGATCGGCGATCTGGCCGTCAATGTCGCGGAACGGGCCTGCTATCTGTCCACCTGCCCGCACGCCTTGCCGGCCGCTTTCGATTTTGATAGCATGACCGACAAGGTCAGAGCCATGCTCAAGGCGGCGGTCGATGCGTTCGTCGAGGGGAACACTACGGCGGCGCAAGCCGTGTGCAAGGCCGATGATGAGGTCGACGCCATCAACAAGGCCATGTATCACAGCGTTGAGGAACGAATCCGTGAAAGCCAGGACGATGTCACGGCCTTGATCCATTTGCTTTCGGTCTCCCGGGATCTGGAACGCATCGCCGATCACGCGACCAATATCGCTGAAGATGTCATCTATATGAGCACGGGCGAGATTATTCGTCATCACGTCGAAGACTATACGCGCGAACCCGCGTGAAGGGAGCCGGCATGGCACGCGAAACGATACTGGTGGTCGAGGACGATCGCGACATTCTGGAGTTGATCGTCTTCAATCTCGAGAAGGAGCGGTATTCTGTCTTGAAGAGCGAGACGGCCGAAAAGGCGCTGGAGCGCATTTCGCGCAACCGGCCGGCGCTGGTCATATTGGATCTGATGCTACCGGGAATGGATGGCCTGGCGTTTTGCAAGCGTCTGCAAAGCGATCGCGCGACGGCCGACATCCCGGTTTTGATGCTGACGGCCAAGGGCGAGGAAAGCGACATCGTGGCCGGCCTCGAACTTGGCGCCGACGACTACATGACCAAACCGTTCCGTCCCCGCGAACTGATCGCCCGCGTACGCGCGGTTTTGCGCCGCTTCGCCGACACTTCGCAACCGCCGGATCAGAGCGCGGAAATCAACATCCACGGAATCGAGATCCATCCGGGACGCCGCGAGGTCAAAGTCGCCGGGAAAGCCGTCGAGTTGACGTTCACCGAATTCCAGGTGTTGCATACCCTGGCCCAACGTCCCGGCTGGGTTTATTCGCGATACCAGATCGTGGATGCGGTCCGCGGCGATGATTATCCGGTCACCGATCGCTCGGTGGACGTGCAAATCGTCGGTTTGCGGAAAAAACTGGGGAAAGCCGGGAACGTGATTGAAACCGTGCGCGGCATCGGCTACCGGATGAAAAGCGTGGACTGAACGATGAAACGGAAACCCTTATTTCTATGCATTTTCATCCCGTATGCCCTGGCGTTGCTATTGACGTTGGTGGTAGCCGGCGGATGGGCCTTACGCGGCGCCCGTGAGGAGCATTATACGCAAACCCGCGACAATCTTCGACGCGCCGCGCTGATGCTCGCCGATGCCATGGACCGGCTGCCGGATCCGACCGATGCCGCCGCCGTGAATGCCCTGTGTCAACGCAAGGGCCAAGCCGCCGGATACCGGTTCACGGTGATCTTGAACAGCGGTCGGGTCATCGGGGACACGGATGAAGCTCCGCACGTCATGGACAATCATTATCTGCGCCCTGAAATCCGGCAACTGCATGGCGAACCGCCGGACGCCGTGGGTTGGTCCACGCGCCGCAGCGGTACCGTGCGTTTGAATATGATGTATGTCGCCGTCGTCTGGCGGCATGCGGATGAACGGCTCGGCTTCATCCGCGCCGCCCGCCCCATGGGGGATGTCGATCTGGCCTTGATCCGCCAGCGGACGCGGATCTTTTATGCCGGATTATGGATGGGCGTCATCGTGATCATCGGCAGCGCGGTCATTGCGGCCCGGTTAAGCGCGCCGCTGACCCGGATGCGCGAACAGGTCGAAGCCTATGCCGCGGGACACATTGACCTGCGCCTTCCCGGATCGCCGATCCGGGAAATCCATACCCTGTCCGAAGCCATGAACGCCATGGCGCAACGGCTGGCCGAACGGATGCAAACCATCGTCCGGCAACGCGACGAGCAGAACGCGTTGCTAGCCTGCATGACCGAAGCGGTAATCGCCTTGGACGGAAAAGGAAATGTGCTGTCGATGAATCCCGCCGCTGCCGCTTTATTCCAACCCGGCGGCGGCGCGGGCGTCGGCCGGCCGATCGAGGAAGTCGTGCGCAATGCCGACATCCAGCGCTTGCATCAAACCATCATGCGGTCCCGGGAAACCGTCAGCGAGGAATTAACCATCCCCAATGGGGAACGCACCTTGCAGGTCAATGGTTCCCCCATGCTCGACAGTCACGGTCAGCGCATCGGATGCGTTTTGGTCATCACCGACATCACCCGGATCCGCCGGCTCGAAACCATGCGACGCGATTTTGTCGCCAATGTTTCGCATGAACTTAAGACACCGATCACCTCGATCAGCGGATTTACCGAGACCTTGCTGGAAGGCGCGGCGGACGATCCGGACGCCCGCCACCGTTTCCTGGGAATCATCCAGCGCCAAGCCCGGCGGTTGACCTCCATTCTGGAGGATTTGCTGACGCTGTCGCGCCTGGAGTACAACGCGCAAGGCAACGAGATTCCGCGGCGGCTTACCGCGCTGCGGCCGTTGTTGGAAAACGCCGCCAAAACCTGGCACACCGTCGCGGCGGACAAAGGCATGACGCTGGCCATCGATTGCGATCCGGCGTTGCAAGCGTCGATCGACGCCCCCCTCATCGAACAAGCCATGATCAACTTGATCGGCAATGCCGTCAAATACGGTCCGCCGAAAACCGGTATCGCCATTGGCGCCGAACGGGATGAAACCGAAATCCGACTAAACGTCAAGGATGAAGGCCCGGGGATTGCCCGGCATCATCTTACGCGTCTATTCGAACGATTCTACCGGATCGACAAGGGACGCAGCCGCGACATGGGCGGGACCGGCCTGGGACTGGCGATTGTCAAGAGTATCGCCGTCGCCCATGGCGGACGCGCGGATGTGGACAGCGCGCCGGGCAAGGGCAGTGTCTTCACGATCCATCTGCCCCCATCGGAATCGCATTAGTCAACCCCGTTGCCTTTTTTCGATGTCTTTTTTCGGTTGAATTCTGGCGCCGGCCTGTTATCATGCCGTTTTGCGAACCTCGGATGCATACCTGGCGCGCCGAGCCGTCCGCCGTCCGGCAACGGGTACGCGAGACGCTTGACATCTGTCAGCCCGGCGGAGGGAGAGATAAGGATAATCATGACAAACAAGGATCTCAAGCAAGCCTATCGAACGATCATGCAAGACCGGTTTCCGGCCCGAATGGAAATCAGTTTTGTGCAGGATAATCAACGCCAGACCCTGGTTTACGAAAAAGTCGTATGGCAAATCGGCGACCTCGAACAAGGATTGCGTTATGGTGAAAATCCGGGACAGGAAGCCGCGCTATACCGTTTGATCAACGGCAACCTGACCCTGGGCGATGTCACAACCCTGCAACCGGGCCGCTGGCTGGCGTCCGACATCGAATTACTACAATCCGGCAAACACCCCGGCAAGATCAACATCACGGACATCGACAACGCCCTCAATATCCTGCGCTATCTGATGGATTCCCCGTGCGCGATTATCGTCAAACACAACAATCCCTGCGGGGTGGCCCGGGCGGATACGCTTGCTGAGGCGTATCGGCGCGCCAACCGGGCCGACCGGATTGCAGCGTTTGGCGGCGCGATCGCATTGAACCGTGAAGTCGATCGCGAAACCGCCGAAGCGATTGCGGCACAGTATGCCGAAGTGGTTGCGGCGCCGGAATTCGCCGAGGGCGTCATGGAGATTTTCGGGCGCTCCAAAAATCTGCGCGTGATGCGAATCCGGCATATCGACCGTTTAACTGAATTTGTGGGCGCCATGTATCCGGAATTCAAATCGTTGATCGACGGCGGCCAGATCGTGCAGTGGCCGTTCGTACCGGTCACCCGCCGGCGCGATGATTTGATGCCGGCCCAGACAACCTACAAGGACAAAACCTATCGGATCGACCGGTTGCCCAACGACCGTGAAATGGATGATATGTTGTTCGGCTGGATGATCGAAGCGGGTGTCACCAGTAATTCGGTGTTATACGTCAAGGACGGTGTCACGGTCGGGATCGGAACCGGCGAACAGGACCGGGTCGGCGTGGCCGAGATCGCGCGCGACAAAGCTTATCGCAAACATTCCGATGGTCTGGCCTGGGAACGATACAAACAACCGTTCAACGCGTTGACCGATGCGCAGGCGCGCCGGGACATCGAGGCTGAAACCGCGCGTTGCAAGGGTGGTTTAATCGATAGCTGCATGATATCCGACGCATTTTTCCCGTTCCGCGACGGGGTCGACGTCGGGATACGCGAAGGCGTGAGCGCGATTTTGCAACCGGGCGGTTCGCTGCGCGATTTCGAAAGTATCGAAGCCTGTAATGAAGCCGGCGTGGCCATGGTCTATACCGGCCAGCGCAGTTTCAAGCATTAAGCTGACTTCACCAAACCGGGAATCGCGGCCAGAGTACTCAGGATGGCGTCCGGTTGCAGATTCCGGCAATCCGGATGCTCGCGGCGTAACCGCAGTGAACGGCGGTCGCCCGCGAACAGGGCGGTACGTAATCCGGCTTGACGGGCGGCATACACGTCGTTAAGCATATCGTTACCGACATAGAGTAGTTCGTCTGGACACCGAATCCCGTGCGCAGCGGCGTTTTGCAGCAGGACATCGAAAAGCCGGACCGAAGGTTTGGCTTCACCGAGACGATAGGACCACACGCAAAGTTCCGGTTGGAATCCGAGGCGATCCAGCGATTGACCGAGCAGAGCATCGAACAGAAACGGTGTAAAAAACTGGGCATTAGATACGATGCCCAGGACGAGGCCGCGCTGTTTCAAGGTCGCGAGAACGGCGCCGGCATCCGGCATCGGCCATACCGGATTGACGGCGGCTTCGTAGGCGAGCGCCAGCCGTTCGATCGTGGCCGCATCAATCCTCGCCATCGCCTGCTTGAGCATGCCGTTCTGCTGCATAACCTCAATGGTTTCCCGCCAGATATCGCGAATATCGACTTCCGGAAATTTGATCCCACGGGCGCGCGCGGCTGCATGGGCGCGATGGATACAATCGCGCCAGACGGCAACACCGGATTGATCGGCGGCACCGCACGGGACGGCAAACTGATGCCGGCTTAACACCTTGCGGAATAGCGCGTCGTCATCCTCGCCGGCATATCCGATGTCGCCGGCTGCCGAGACGAAAAGCGTCCCGTAAACATCAAAGACAACCCCGCGGATCCCCTCCAAACCTTCCGCCCGTTCTGGCATATCGGTTGGAATCGGCGCAACCGGGCAGGCCGTGTTGCGCCAGGCCTGCACAATCCGGGAGTGGCCTAACGCGGTATTATCGGGTTTCATTTCTTCCAACGCTGACGATATTCGGCAACGTCGATCATGGGCGGCCGTTCTTCTTCCTGTATCTCAGTCAGCAAATGTTCATGCACGGCGTCGCGGGTTTGGAATTGGCGCATAATCGTGTTCATCTTACCCAGATCCTTAATCATTTCGTATCGTTCCAGCCGCGTAAAAAACGTGCGCATGATACCAAACGCCATACGACCCAAGCTTTCAGTTGGTTGGTTGTGATGGACCCGCTGATCGAGGTCGGTCTGGGCAAATGCCGCCAAGCCGTGTTGTTGGTATACATCCATCAGATGGGCAGTCTCAACCCCGTAACCGACCGGAAAAGAGAGCTTCTCGAGCACTTCGCGGCGCACGGCGTATTCACCGGAGAGCGGTTGTATGATGGCGGCTAACTCCGGCAAAAACAACGAAAACAGCGGACGCACAAGAATTTCGGTGACCCGTCCGCCGCCCGAGGGCCGGATATTCTGGGCGAATGCCAGCGGCCGGTCGTAAAACGCTTTGACGTACTTGACTTCGGAACGGTATACCAGCGGTGCAACCAGGCCGTAGACGAAACGCGGATGAATATTTTTAATATCGGCATCGACGTAAACTATGATATCGCCGCGCAGTTGATAAATCGCCTTCCAGAGATTTTCGCCTTTACCGCGGCGCGTTCCCATATCCGGTAGAATATCCGATGAAAGATAGACATCGGCGCCAAACGAGGCTGCCACCTCGCGGGTATCGTCACTGGAACCGGAATCGAAGACGGCAATTTCATCCAGCAACGGATAGCGTTCCATTAGTTCTGCCTTAAACAGGACAATTTCCTTGCCTATGGTTGCCTCCTCGTTAAGGGTTGGGATACAAAGTGAAATCGTCAGTTGCTGGCGCTGCTTTTCACGGACAATATTCATGATATCCCAGAAAACCGAATGATGATAGGTGTTGGATTTCAGCCAGGATTCAATCATGTTTCACAATACCCCCGATCGATCGCCGCCAGCACACCCAAAAGCTGAGCCAAGCCGGTGGTGATCGATCCGATGTCGGCCTGTTCGCGCAGGCTGTTCAATTTTTCGCCGCCGGTAATCCCGAGCGTGATGGCCGGGATACCGGACTCGATAAACATCGACAATTCCGAGGTCGACGGATTAGTTGTCAATGGAATATCAAGCGCTTTCATAATGCCACGGGTACGCCGCACCAGGGGATGCGTGAACGCAATCCCGCCCGGTTCGCGGCGGGCGATAACGTTTAACGCGACTTCCGCATGGCTTTCGGATGTCAACTCGATACAAATATCCTCGATATCGGCGGCGGTGGCCCGCACGATGTCGGACGATTCGCTTTTGACTTCGAACCGCAATACGGCATGGGTTGCCATACGGTTGAATGACGTACCGGATTCGATGGATCCCAGCACGATCGTCGAGCGCGGCTTGCGTGGCAGCGGGATTGCCATCATCCGGCGCACGACGTCGGTCACCAAAGCGACGGCGCCGCGTGCTTCGAAACTGGTCCAGTCGTAGGTTTCCGGGACCGTCACGACTATTTCACCGCGCAGCATGCCTACAGACATAATGCTCAAGCGCCCCAGTTGGACGCCTTCGATGCATAATCCCGCGCAACATGGCAAACGGTTATGTTTAAGAAAGAACCGCAAGCCGTCCAGGTTACCGCGGCCCAAACTACGGGTTGCGCCCAGCAGCAGTAGATTGGATTCGAGCGGCCAGTCAACCTGTTGCAGCAGCGACGGCAGGGTGGACAGCACCGCCAGCCCGAGACCGTTGTCGCACACGCCGGGCCCGATGACGTGCCGCGGCGTGACCGTGACCGAATGGTCCAGGGTGGATTCGAAGTGGGTGTCGAGGTGGGCAACGATCAAAATGTTGTTGCGTTCGGCTTCATCGCCCTGGCCCGGATAAATCCCGACTACATTGTGCATGTCGTCGATGGACGTATTGACCAAGCCGGCTTCGGCAAAGCGCTGGCTTAAAAAGTCAGCGCGTTGTTCCTCGCCGAAAGTCGGCGCCGGGATTTCAGACAACATGACCAAGTTAGCCAGAAACATTTCACATACATTGTCCAGTTTATTGCGTAAACGGGGCAATTTCCGGCGTAAACTCGTGAATGTTTCCGGTTTCTTTCGTGGACTCATAAAAATACCCTTGGAACTTAGGTGTAGTCGTAGTATAATATCCAGCAAGTTTTTTTTCAACCCATTTTATTTTAACAACAGCATGCCTCAGCGCGTAGGTTTTATTTCAACACGATTCGCCGGGACGGACGGCGTCAGCCTGGAAAGCGCCAAATGGGCGCGCGTCCTATGGGATTTCAAGCATCGCAGTTTCTGGTATGGGGGCCGGCTGGACCGCGATCCGGGCGTTAGCTTCTGCGTTCCGGAAGCTCACTTCGGTTTTTCGGAAAACAAGTGGATCAACGAACGGATCTGGGGACGGACACATCGCAGTCGGCTGGTTAGCCGCCGGATACGTGATCTGGCGGAATATCTGAAGGAAACTATTTACGAATTCGTCGAAAAATTCGATGTTGATATTCTTGTTGTTCAAAATGCCCTGACCATTCCGATGCATGTACCGCTGGGGGTGGCGCTTTCGGAATATCTGGCTGAAACCCATCAGCCTTGTATCGCGCATCACCATGATTTTTACTGGGAACGCGAGCGGTTCTCGGTCAATGCAATTCCGGATTATCTGGATTCGGCGTTTCCGCCCCGTAATTACGATGTCCAGCATGTGGTCATCAACGTGGCGGCGATCGAGGAATTATCCTGGCGCAAAGGTATCCCATCGGTCTTGTTGCCCAACGTTTTCGATTTTGAGAATCCGCCGTCGACCGGCGACGATGATTACGCGCATGATGTACGCGAATCTCTGGGGTTGAAACCGGACGACATCATGATTCTGCAGCCCACCCGGATTGTACCGCGCAAGGGGATCGAACATGCGATTAAACTGGTACAAATGCTGAATGATCCGCGCTGCAAGCTGGTGATATCGCACGAAGCCGGGGATGAAGGACATGAATATCATGCCATGCTCGCGGAAATGGCCGCCGACATGGGCGTCGATCTGCTTTTCGTCTCCACCCGTGTCAGCGAACGCCGCTATCTGGACGCGGACGGCAACAAGGTGTATACCCTCTGGGATATTTATCCGCACGCCCAGTTGATTACCTATCCCAGTCTTTATGAAGGCTTCGGCAACGCGTTTCTGGAAGCCATTTATTACAAAATCCCGGTGGTATTGAATCGTTACTCGATTTATACGCGCGATATCGAGCCCAAGGGATTCAAAACGCCGGTCATGGAAGGGTTCATGACCAGCCGGATCGTCAACGAAGTGCGCCGTTTGCTTGATGACGAGGCCTACCGGCAATCGGTCGTCAACCATAACTACCGGATCGCTACCCGTTTTTACAGTTACTCCGTCTTACGGCGCGGCCTGCGAACCCTGATCACCAATATCACCGGACTGGATTGACATGATACCACATTTTTGTATCCATACCCTTGACCGCATGGTCCGGCATTTAGAGACGTTGTACGGTCCGACCCAAGCCGTGCGTTACCGTAGCCGGCTGGCGGCCGCCATCGGTCGTTACGGGATGGGAATCAATACCGCGCAGCCGGCGACCGCCTGGAAGCCGTCCGATGTCATCTTGATTACCTATGCCGACATGGTACAGGCGCCGGATTTGGCGCCTTTGCATGTGTTGCATCGGTTTCTTAATCAGCGTTTGCGCGGCGTGATCAACACGGTGCATATCCTGCCGTTTTTCCCCTGGTCATCCGACGACGGATTTTCGGTCATGGATTACCGGAGTGTCGCCGGTCAGTACGGCGACTGGAATGACATCAAGGAGATGGGCCGCGATTTCAATTTGATGTTCGACCTGGTACTCAATCATGTGTCGCGCCAAAGCAAGTGGTTCGAGGATTATCGCAACGGGATTTCGCCCGGCCGTTTTTATTTTATCGAGGTTGAGGCTGATCGTGACCTGTCAGCGGTGACGCGGCCGCGTACCTCGCCGCTGTTAACCGAGGTCAACACAAAATTCGGGCAACGGTATGTTTGGTCAACGTTCAGCGACGATCAAATCGACCTGGATTTTTCGCAACCGGACGTTTTGTTCGAGTTTCTTGATGTCATGCTGCTATATCTTTCGCAAGGCGCACGTATTCTGCGATTGGATGCCGTCGCTTACCTTTGGAAAACCATCGGCACCGAATGTATTCACCTGCCGCAGGTTCATACGATCGTCAAGCTGTTGCGTGATTTTATCAGGATGATCGCGCCTGACGCGCGGTTGTTGACCGAGACCAATGTTCCCCACGGGGAAAACATTTCGTATTTCGGTGATGGTGACGAGGCTCATATGGTTTATCAGTTTGCGTTACCGCCCTTGCTATTGCATGCGATCCATACCCAGGACGCGACCGTACTGACCGGTTGGGCCGCCTCACTCAGTCCGCCTCCGGAGGGATGTACCTACCTCAACTTCACCGCCTCGCACGACGGGATCGGCGTCCGCCCGCTTCAAGGTCTGATCGATGACCAGGCATTGCGCGAGCTTGCAACCCATATAAAGGAACGCGGCGGTCAGGTAGCGTACAAAAGCAATGCCGACGGCACGAAATCGGCTTACGAGTATAACATCAGCTATTACGACGCAGTGTCGGCGAAGGGCCATGGCCATGATCACAAAACCCAGCGGCAACGCTTTCTCGTTTCGCAAGCCGTGATGCTGGCTATGCAAGGGGTGCCCGCCATATATTTTCACAGTCTTTTCGGGACGCATAATGATCATCAAGGCGTGACCGAGACGGGTATTGCCCGTCGTATCAACCGCCGCAAATTCACCGAACCCGAATTACGCGCTCAGCTCGATGATCCCGGCAGCGAAATGCACCGGGTTTTCGAGGCATACATGCATTTACTGCGGATCCGGGTGGCGCAACCGGCGTTCGCGCCGGAAGCCGAACAGGAAATCCTGGACGTGCATCCGGCTTTGTTCACGGTACGCCGCCACCATCCCGGGCAAGAGCAGACGCTGGTTTGCATGAGTCATTTCAGCGCTCATCGAATGCGTCTCAAGCCTAACGCTTTACCGGACTGTCTGAAACAATCTTCCGTCTGGCACGATTTACTGACGGATAAGGAATGCAAACCGGCAACTGCCGGACTGCCGTTTAATGCCTGGCAAACCCGCTGGCTCTGCCCGGTTGGGAAGAGGAAGGTGTGATGCCCTTCGGCAAGCGCATGATTTACAGCGCGGCGTCAAGAATCGCGCCGGGGCCAGCGAGCGCCGGACCTCGTTGGGCGTCGGCTATCCTGTTCTGTTTTCTGTATGTGCTCGTCAATGTGGTCGCCCAAACGGTTGGGCGCAGCGGGCACCCATCGGAACCGTTCGCCCAAGAGAACGCGGTTAACTGGATCGAGGGCGAATTACTGGTCCGCTATCGCGAGACTCCCGCCGCGCGGGCCGCGCTGGATGCGTCCAGAAGATCCGCGGTATCCCGCCACAATTTACGCGCGCTGTCGCACCTGCATTCGCGGCGTGTCGACAGGATATGGTCGCCGGACCGCAGCACACTGGAACTGCTGGCGGAATACGCGCAGCGACCGGATGTCGAGGCGGTGACACCCAACTACCGGCGATATGTGCAACGGTCTTACATTCCTGAAGCGACCCGGTTCGATCAACAATGGGGACTGCTCAACACGGGTCAAACGGTCAATGCGTTTACCGGCACAGCCGGCGCGGATATCGGCGCGACCCGCGCCTGGCCGATGAGCCGGAACATTACCCGGAAAACTGTCATTGCTGTTATCGATACCGGCGTGGATTATCGGCATCCTGATCTGAGAGACGGCATGTGGATTAATCCCGGCGAAACGCCGGGCAGCGGCACGGATGATGACGGCAACGATTACATCGACGATATCTACGGTTACGATTTCAGCGGCAACGCGTTTCCAGCCCATAACTTTACGAGTCCGCCCGGGCCGGATCCCATGGATAATGACGGACACGGCACCCACATGGCGGGCATCGCCGCCGCGGTCACAGCGCCCCGTGCCGGTATTGTCGGAGTCGCCCCCGCCCGGATCATGGCCCTGAAAGCGTCGCCCGACGGCAATACAATCCCGCTTTCGGATTCCCTTGAAGCCATGGCCTATGCGATCATGATGAAGCGCGATTACGGCGTACCGGTTTCGGTCATCAATGCGTCCTTCGGCGGGCCCGGCGGTTCCAACCGGCTTGAACGCGATATGATTATCGAAGCCGGCCAGGCCGGTATCGTGGTCTGTGCCGCAGCCGGAAATTCAGGTTCCAACAATGATCAAAACCCGTTTTATCCGGCTTCCTACAATTTACCCAACCTGATCGCCGTCACCGGATCGAACGCGCGCGACGCGCTGCCGTCATTTGCCAATTAAGGGACCAACAGCGTCGATCTGGCCGCGCCCGGTCATAACATCATTTCCCCCATCCCGCTATGGCACCATTTTGATGCCAGTCTGGAACATCTGGACGGAAGCGAAATCGCCGCGACAGGCATAGAGTTCAGCGGCTTTACCAATTCGCTGACGGCCATGGTGATGGATTGCGGGTTTGGCGAACCCGATCAGTTCCCGAATCGGATACGCGGTAAAATTGCGCTGATCGAACGTGGTGGCGGCTTGTATTTTCATGAAAAGGTCCGTCATGCGATGGACGCCGGTGCGATCGCTACGATCATCTACAACCATCAACCCGGCACATTTGCGGCAACCCTGGTCGGGCCGTCCGATTGGGTTCCAGCATTGGCGATCAGCCGCGATGACGGCTTGGCGCTGCGTGACGCCATTCAGGCGGGCAACACTCTGCTGAGTTTATCGCACCTGCCGGTCATCGACAAGGCTTACGAAATATGGGACGGAACATCGATGGCCACCGCGTTTGTTTCCGGCGCGATCGCCTTCATGGCCTACCAGTTTCCGGACGATACACCGGCCGAACGAATTGCGCGTGTGTTGGAAACGGTTGATCGGTTACCGGCTTTCGACAACCGGGTAAGCAGTGGTGGCCGATTGAATCTGCGGCGTGCCGTGGATAGCGACGCGGACGGTCTGCCCGACTGGTGGGAAATCAAATGGGTCGGCGACCTGGAGACCATGAACGCCACGACCGATACGGCCGGCAACGGTTTTGCGGACTGGCAGGAGTACCGCGCCGGAACCGATCCCACCGATCCTAACGATGCGCTCCAATTAACCGGGGCGACGGTCTTGCCCGACGGCTCACGCCAACTGAGTTGGTCCAGTGTGACGGGTCGTTCATACCGGATTACGCGGTCCGATCAAGCCGACGGGAAATATATCCCGCAGGTCTTCAACCTGCCGGCCACTCCGCCATACAATACATGGACCGATCCCGACGGGGACATATCGCACCCCGTTTTTTACCGGGTCAAACTGGAGGATTGAGATCCGCAAGCGTGCTTATTGCCGAACTTAACCTCCCAGCAGTTTTTCGATGGTATCGCCTTCGCGGGCAAGCGTCATAATCGAAAATCCGATTTCGCGTGGATTGGCCGTTTCCCGCAAATAGGTATTCACCATCGCAAAACAGATCTCTTCATCCACGTTGGCAATACCGATGGCGCCATAGGGAATGATCATGTTGAGTTTGAGTACCTCTTCATATTTGGCGGGATCCACCGCGGCGCAGGCGGTACACAGATAGACAATGGCACGGCCGTCGGGATCGGTTCGCGAAAAATCGACCATGATTTCCTGTGACCGTTCATCTTTCAAGGCCACCTTAATATGGTAATGGGGTGTCTGCCCGCTGACGGATGCCGGAATATCTTTGACGGACGCCTGGATCAACTGATCATCGGTCAACGCGCTTGGTGTCGCAGACGGCGTATCGCCCAATTCGCCGGACTCCCCGGCAGCGTCGGGATCCTGCCCGCTGATGGCACGCAAAGCATCGGCGATCTCGACCGGGTGTTTACCGCGGTCGCGCAAGGCCGTTAAGGGTTCAATGGCCCGCTCGTCGCCGATCTCGGCCAGAATCCGGATCGCACACCAGCGCAGGATTGCGCTGCGGTCTTGCAGCAAGCGCAAGGTTGGCTCGAGATAAGATTCAGGATCATCGATCGCGATCGCGATCGTTTGGCTTCGCGTCCGATACTGACGCAGTCCTTGCCGGAACCGGTCTTGATTGATCTTCATGAGGGTATCCTTTCGTGGATGCTTATGACAGGTACTTTACGGGTCAAGGGTAGGCGCCGGGTCGCAGCAGTCCCAGGGTCTCGGGCCAGCCGCACAACAAATTCATGTTTTGCAACGCCGATCCGGCCTGTCCCTTCATCAGGTTATCGATACAGGCCACCACGCGCAACATCCCGGTACGGTCGTCGCGATCGACGACCAGGTTACAGAAATTCGAGCCGCGTACATGCGCCGTCCCGCTTTCGCAGGACCGGTCCAGGACGCGTACAAACGGCGATGTCCGGTAATATTCGCGATAACAGGCAAGCAACTGCTCGGTGCTGACCCCGGCACGGGTCACGGCATACAGGGTTGCAAGAATGCCGCGGCAGGCGGGCACGACCTGGGCGGTAAAAGTGATCTGGATCGGCTGCCCGGCGACCGCCGACAATTCCCGCTCGACTTCGCATACGTGTTGATGACCGCTCAAGCGATAGGCGTTCATATTGTCGTAACGCGCCGGATAATGATGGATGGCGGCGGCTTTCTTACCCGCGCCCGACACGCCGGTTTTGCAATCGCAAATCACCGGCGCCGTTTCAACCAGTTGCTCGCTGAAAGCCGGCGCCAACCCCAGGATACAACTGACGGCAAAACAACCCGGGTTGCCGACCAGACTTCGGTCCGGCGTCAGACGGTCACGATGCAATTCCGGCAATCCATAAACGGTTTGCTCTAAAAGATGCGGCGCGGCATGAACCGGATCGCGCCCGATCCGGGTAGCATAATCGGCGTAGGCATCGACGGTGCCAAACCGGAAGTCGCCACTGTAGTCAATAACTTTGGCGCCCGCGTCAAGATAAACGCCGGCCATCTTCATGCCGACACCGTCCGGCGTGGCCATGAAAACGATGTCCGCCGGTTCATCCGCGCCGGGATCATCCGCGGCCAGCACCGGCAGATCGCAAAACCCGGCGAGATGCGGATACAAACTGCTGATCGGCGCTCCGGTTTCGGTCGCCGCAATCAACTGGGTCAGGGTTGTTTCGGGATGCGACAACAACAGTTCAATGATCCCCAAACCACCGTATCCTCCGGCACCAACAATTTTAATTCTAGGTTTCATGATCGCTCGTTTTTTTGCGGTCTCCGGCGACACCAACGATCGGCGGCATCATAAATCTATCAAATCGCTGATCCGTACCGGCAACCCCGTTTCAAAAGAACGATTGGCGCATATCCCGGTCATAATCGACATGGCGCCGTCAAGATGATCGGCGGCGGTATTCAGCGGATCCTTGCGTTTCTTACCAAAAATATCCTGGAGCAACCGTACATCACCGCCGTCGTGTCCCCCTGTTGCCTTGTCCACGTTCATCCGCAACGGTTTCTGCCACAAGGGCCGCAACAATATTTCGGTGCCGTCCTCTGTTGTGGCCGGTTCGCAATCTCGGATTTCGGGCATATTGAAATCGTCTTCGGCGCCGCTTATGTATGAATTCTCGTGAACATTGACTTCCAGACGCCCGCCGGTTCCGTTAAACATGATCCGGTATCCTTCCCACGGCGAATAGGCGGTCAGGTGATAGGACATGGTGGCCTGGTTGCGATACCGGACCAGAACGGACATATCGTCTTCAATACTGATATTGTCGCCAAAAACACTTTGATCGCGCAGATAGCCGTCTTCGGATTCGGCTTTCAAGTATAATTCTTTTAAGCGGTGATTATCTTTCAGGTGCAGCGCGAACGGATCGTTCTTGGCATGCTTGTTGCCGTGGGCACGATAATAAAAACGGGTTTGCCCGCGTTCCTCGGCATTCTCGCGCCCGTAAAACGCCAAACGCCCGAACCCGAAGACGGTTTCCGGGGCGCTGTTCATGAACCAGTTCACCAGATCGAAATGATGGGTGGCCTTATGAACCATCAGACCGCCTGAGTTGCGTTTGTCGCGGTGCCAGCGCCGGAAATAATCGGCGCCATGCCGGGTATCCAGCAGCCATTCAAAATGCACCGACAAAACCTTGCCGATCACGCCCTGGTTCAGTAATTCCTTGACCCGCCGATTGTGGGGGGCGTACCGGTAATTGAAGGTTACCCTAAGGTTGCGTCCGGTTTCTTCAACGGCATCCAGAATCGCCTGGCATTTGGGGGCATCGACGGTCATCGGCTTTTCGCTGATCACATCACATCCCAATTCCATGGCGCGGATAATATAGCGATGGTGGGTGCGATCAATACTGGTCGCGATGACCGTATCGATCTTGTGTTTGCGGATCATACTGTCGAATTCATCCGGCCGGTACGTCGGGATCGGCTTGATCTTTAATTCCCCGGTATACAGCCGGTTGTAATAGTCCATGCGTACCTGATTGATATCGCAGAATGCGGCCAGCGTGGCGCTGCCGCGGTATTCTTTCAGCAAGGCATTCGTGAACATGGCGGATCGACCGCCCAAGCCCACGACGGCATATCGTTTTTTCTTTCTGGGTTTTGTCATGAGTATGTCTACAGTTGGGTTTTTATTATTAAACGTTGTCGGCCGGCGGTTCCGGGAATCGTCCGTTTAAAGCGTTCTGTACAATTTCGCGTACATCGACCGGAAAATCAGCTTTGAGCATCCATTTCAAAAACGATGGATCGGAATCGGCGAGAACGCGTAACGGGACATCCTGTTTACGTCCGAAATTAATCACCGCCTCTTTATTAAGCCATTTCAGTTTCCCGGCGCGGTCGACCCATTGCGGATTTTTGGGATTACAAAGTTTATCCAATGCCTCGACCGAACGCGGCAGGTCATCGTAGCGCTCCAGTTGTCCTCCCAGCACGCGAATCGTGGCCAGGGCATCCGCTTCGGCGCCATGTGCGTCAACGTGCGCTTGACCACAATAAAATTTCAGCGCCGCACTCAAATCGCGGCGTTCGCGCGCATGAAAGATGCGCTGGGCATCCACGATACGCCGTGAATCCAAATCGATCGGCTGGCCGCAACGGGCGAATTCCTCGATCAGCATCGGAATATCGTACCGCACGATATTGTATCCGCCCAGATCACAATCTTCCAGCAGCTCACGAATTCGGGAGGCCTGTTCAGCAAACGTCGGTTGGTCGCGTACGTCGGCGTCAGTGATGCCATGAATAGCAGTGGCCTCCGGCGGAATCGGGATGGTGGGATTGAACCGCATTAGATGAGTTTCATGCGTTCCGTCCGGTAATAGTTTAATGACGGCAAGCTCAACAATACGATCGGCACGCGTATTCAGGCCCGTCGCCTCAATATCGAAAACCGCCAGCGGGCGGCAAAGGGTCATCGGCAACATAATTCTTTTCCTTACTTAACTTAACAATGCGTCAATCATACGCGATCACACACAAAACGGCAACCCATTTTTTGCCCGGGGCTTGCCGGGGGCTTGGCTTTAGTGTATATTCCGGAGCTTCGCCAGGTTGCTTTTTCCGGGACTGGCCATGGTACTGCTGCTGACATGAAAATCGCGGATGGTCAAACGTATCGCGTAACACCCGACGAAGACGGTATGTCTTTACTGGATTTTGTTGCACGGCGGCTGGGTCTGTCACGACGCCGCGCCAAAACGTTGCTTGACCAACGCAATCTGTTTATCAACGGCCACCGCACCTGGATGGCGCGCCACAAACTCAAAACCGGCGATCGACTGGATCTTCCTGAGACCCGGCCATCGGCGCGCGTGGATGATACAGCAAGGATACTATATCGTGATAACGTGATGTTGGTTATCGACAAGCCATGCGGTCAGTCCGCCGTCGGTCCGCGGGGTCTCGAGACCGGATTACGCAAACGGCTGGCATGCCCCTCGCTGTGCGCCGTACATCGGC
>PXCX01000031.1 GCA_003565195.1 PVC group bacterium
ACCCTTACTCGGATACCCTTCGTCGATCAACTTAATCGATCCGCAGGGGCGAAATGGTCCGTCAGAATACGGACACACAAAACATCTATCTGGCAATGCATTATGGCTTCGCCGCAAACGAGCACGCCGGCTTGGCAAAATGCTTATGGCAAAACTTCAAAAAGCACCGGCCACACTCGAATGGCACTTACTTAAGCTTATTGAACATAAAAACGTGAAAGATACGTGCCACAATGACGAAATACCCAAATACCCAAGCTCGAAGGAATGACGAAATACCCAAATACCCAAGCTCGAAAATGGACGAGAGTGGCGACAAAGCCCTCAAGAAGCCTAAGTAAGTGCCATTCCCGGCCACACTCCAGCGGCGAAGAATCGCCCCGGTATCGGTTGTCGGATGTCGAGTGTCGCGAGAATCGGGTGTGTCGAAACAGAATAAGCGACCGACATTTATTGGCGCATCGACAGACGGATTACATGATAGGTGGCGGCAATTCGGCGCGACGGGCCGGCGCCGGATTCAGCGCCGGGATAACATTCCAACATCCGGCGTAATACCGGCGCTGGCAGAAACCGGCGATCGGTTCCGGCATACGTAACCCCGGCGCGTTGGAGCGACCGTAGAAACGCGCGGACATCCGCGTGACGATCAAACCACAATTTTTCGCTGACGCTAGCGTCGGGAAACGCTTCCCGCCAGAATGACGCCGGCGCCAGAGATAATAAGTGGCGATCCACGGCTTGCGCGCCATTCCGGCCGTAAGCCATGACCATGGCCCGGCGCAATTCACGGAACGTTTGGTCGCCGAACGTGGTAACCGCCAAACACCCGTTGTGATCCAGTAAAGCACGATAGGCACGCAATGTCGCCACCGGATTCTCAAACCATTGAACCGTTGCATTCGATACAATAACATCGATTCCGGGTGAAAGCCGATCGACATACGTTTCGGCATCCGCCCTGACAAACGTCGCGCCGGGACAATGAACGCGCGCCTGGGCGATCATATCGGGGGCCAATTCCACGCCGACGATTTGCGCTTCAGGAAAGCGTTGCCGCAACAACTGCGTCAAGCGCCCGGTCCCACAGCCGAGCTCGACAATCCGGTTGATCCGGCGACCCGAAACACGGCTTTCGATTTCCCGCAACAACAGCTTGGCCAAGCGTCCCTGCACCGGTGTCGCGGCTTCATAGGTCGCCGCCCGCATCCCGAAACGCCTGGCCAGCAAGCCTTTATCGATCCGCGCCATACCCTTTTCCCACCTGTCCCCCGTTCGCCTGCGCGAAACAAAGCTTGTCAATCGCGCTGCAATGCTTTACATATATAGCGCAACAAACAGCATCCCAGCCGATGCCCGGGTGGCGGAATGGCAGACGCAACGGACTTAAAATCCGTTTTCCGAAAGGAAGTGCGGGTTCGACTCCCGCCCCGGGCACCACGATTGAGGAAGCCTTGGAATCTCAATAGCGATAATGTTCAGGTTTATAGGGACCCTGCGGCGGAACCCCGAGATAGGCCGCCTGTTTGCGATTCAAGCTATCCAGACGGGCATCCAGTTTAGCCAGATGTAAGCGCGCTACTTCTTCATCGAGTTTTTTGGGCAGTGTATAAACACCCAACGGATACTTTTCGTGCCGCTGATACAGTTCCATCTGTGCCAAAACCTGATTGGTGAAACTGTTCGACATCACAAACGATGGATGACCGGTGGCGCATCCCAGATTTACAAGACGGCCTTCGGCCAGCATTAGAATGCTGCGGTTCTTCGACAGAAACACCTGGTGAACCTGGGGCTTGATTTCGCGCCAAGTATATTTACGCAGCGGTTCAACCTGGATTTCGCTGTCAAAATGGCCGATATTGCACACAATCGCCTGGTTTTTCATGCGCCGCATATGCTGTACCGTGATCACATCGCAACATCCGGTCGCGGTCACAAAAACATCACCAATGCGACAAGCTTCGTCCATCGGCATGACCGTGTAGCCTTCCATCGCCGCCTGCAAAGCGCAAATGGGATCGATTTCCGTCACCACCACCTTGGCACCCTGGCCGAGCAGCGACTGACAGGCACCTTTGCCGACATCGCCATAGCCGGCCACCACTGCGGTTTTTCCGGATAACATCACATCCGTCGCGCGCATCAGACCGTCCACCAGCGAATGACGGCAACCGTACAAGTTGTCGAACTTCGATTTGGTCACCGAATCGTTGACGTTAAACGCCGGGAACAACAGTTTGTTCTTCTGATGCATCTGGTACAAACGATTAACGCCGGTAGTTGTCTCCTCGCTGACACCCCGGATGTTTTTTGCTATCCGATGGAAGCGTTGCGGATCACGTTTAAGCGAGCGTTTCAACTGTGCCATCAGGGCGGCTTCTTCAGGGCTTGAGGTCTTTTGATCGAGAATCGACGCATCGTTTTCAGCCTGATATCCCAAGTGAACAAATAAAGTGGCATCTCCCCCGTCGTCCAAAATCAGGTTCGGTCCCTGGCCGCCGCCCCAATCCAAAACGCGATCGGTATATTCCCAGTATTCTTCAAGGGTTTCACCCTTGTAGGCATAAACCGGAACTCCCGCGGCGGCCATGGCCGCCGCCGCATGGTCCTGGGTCGAAAAGATATTGCAGCTCGCCCAACGAACCCGGGCTCCAAGCGCACGCAATGTTTCAATCAACATCGCCGTCTGGATCGTCATATGCAGCGAGCCACTGATCCTGGCACCCTTTAACGGTTTACTTGCGCCGTACTCTTGCTGGAGCGACATCAAACCCGGCATTTCCTCGCGTGCCAAATCAATTTCACGCCGGCCAAACGCCGCCAGCTTGATATCGTGTACCTTGTAGTCTTTCTTCCGGTTTGCAGCATGTCGCTTATTTGCTTTTTTTGCCATGAAAATCCTCTCATTGCTTATGATTGTCTTGCGGCGATCACCCGACGGAACACCCGTCGACACCAGCTAACAACCGCTTCATATCTTTAAACTTCCATTAATATAGCAAAAATCAGGAAAATTGCAAATGGACAGCGTAACCGGGGCAGAATTGTCGCGGTGGCAAGCGGCGGTTGTCGAGTGGCAAGCGACCTCTACGGATACTCGCTGGCGAAATTATCAAAATACCCTTGAATATAGACCACCGGCGTGCCTTTATCGCCGCTGCCGGACACCAAATCGCACAGCGACCCGATCAAATCCGTCAGACGTCGCGGAGTGGTACCTTGGGCTTCCCCTGCGTCTGCCGCCGCTTGGGCTTGTTTGGCGCGGATCGAGCAGGTGATCGCGGCATGCAGCGCATCACCGCTCAAACCGGCAAAATGGTTGTCCGCCAGATACTTGATTTTAATCTCGCTGGGTGTTCCTTGTAATCCAGCGGTGAACGCCGGTGCGACCACCGGATCGGCCAATTCCCATATTTTGCCGACCGGATCCTTAAATGCCCCGTCCCCGTAAAGCAGAACTTCCACCGTCTTGCCGGTACGTTCTTTGAATAGCCGCTGGATTCGTTCGACTACCGGTTGTCCATCGCGCGGAAACAGTTTCACCAGCTCCTCGCCGGCCTTGTTCGATCCCAATAATCCGTATTCGGGATGATATCCGCTGCCATTGACCGCCGATGTGAGCAGATCGGCCAAACTATAGACGGTTTTTGCGCCGCCCTCCCGCAACTGCCGCACGGTACGCTCGCGGGTATGGATATCGCAGGCCAGGACATCACCGGTATAATTCAGGATCGTCTTAGGATCGTTGGCAAACAGAAAGGTACAGGCCGCATTCTCAGCTTCGACCACGGATCGGTAATACGATACGTAATCAATATTCGTAAAGGGATGATGATACCCGCCCACTTCCCGCTGGAACCGTTCCTCCGTCAGGTGATCCACCCATGGATTGATCCCGCGAGCATCCAATAGCGCGGGATCGACCAGTTGATTGCCGACTTCATCCGCCGGATAACTGAGTTGCACCACGATGCGACGGACGCAACGGGCCATCGCCTTGAGCAGCGAAGCAAAGCGGTTGCGACTCAGAATCGGGAACACCACTCCCAGCGTTTCGCCTGCGAATTTGGCCCGTACATCGGCCGCAATCGTGTCCACCGTGGCATAATTGCCCTGCGCCCGGGCGAGCAACGATTCGGTTATGCCCACCACATCCCGGTCGCGAACCGTAAACCCCTCGGTTGATGACGCCTGCAAGACGCTTTCGACCACCATCTCAACGAGGGCGTCGCCCGAACGTACGATCGGCAGGCGAATTCCTCTCGCGACAGTTCCCGTCAAACATCCCATGCGGAATTCCTTTCCGATAATCGGTTATCTTCAACACCAGTCTGCCGACTGAACCCGCCGGAAAAGGTAATTCACCACCGGCCAAAAGTCAAGGCATGCTGCACGGCAACGCAGAGCAAACGCATCTTAATTCTGGCATAATCCGAATTTCCCGATTACTGGAAACCGAATAAGTCGATCGACTAAGGGTATCCGAGTAAGCGTTGCGAAGAAGTGTGCGTTGAAGTGTACGATTAAGTGTTCGGACAGTGCGAAGTCCTCTCTTAATCGCACTCTTAACCGCCACCCTTAACCGGATACCCTTGCTCGACCCGCTTTTGCCGTCAACATCGAGAACCCAGTGGACATTGTTTTCGACACCCCAGTGTTGACGCTACGCTGATTTGGTTGTCTAAGACACGCGAAAGACCAATGCGAAAGCAAAAGCACGCCAAAAAGAGGATCAAATACGATAAATTAGATGCGTTTGCC
>PXCX01000189.1 GCA_003565195.1 PVC group bacterium
ACAGCCGTCGCCACATTGTCGTGCGTCTCCGGCACCATGATGCGGGCGAGCACAATTGCTGCCGGAGCGGAGATGATGCTTGCCGCCAGGATATGACCCAGGGCGGCCGTTCCCAGCACCGGCGTCAGGAAATTCGCGTACAACACCATCATCGTGCCGGCAATGGTGGACATACCGCAAGCCATGACGCAGAAAAGTTCAGCGCGAGTCATGCGCGATAGATAAGGCCGGATGAATAATGGCGCTTCCAGCATTCCGACAAACACGTTTGCCGCCGCAGAAACACCTTCGCATCCCGAGACACGCAGGGTCTTTTGCAGGAGCCACGAGAAGGCGCGCACCAGCAGGGGCAGAATCCGCCAATAGAACAGGAGCGCGGATAGCGCGCTAACCACCAGGATCAGAGGCAGCGCCTGCAGCGCCATGACGAAATAGTTACCTGGATTGTCCTCTGCAAATGGTGGTTCCTGCGTCGCCAGATATCCAAAGACCATCGTTGTCCCGGCCGCGGTCGCATCACTTATCATGATGACCAGCCGGTTCAACGTCAAAAAGAATCGTGCTGCCGCCGGATTCAGAATCAAAACCACACCCAGCAGCGCCTGTAATCCCAACCCCACGGCCACCGTCTGCCAGCGTATCCGGCGACGATTTTCCGAGAACAGCCAGGCGATTCCAACCAGCAACAACAACCCCAGCGCACTACGAAACGCTAACATCCGGCAACCTCCATGCGGTCGTAGGGTTTGGACAGCAGCTTCGCGGCGTTCTCGAAGTCACGCGCCGATTCCGGATCCCGATAGACGCGAAAAACGCAATGCGGTTCGGAACGTGACTGCATATCCATGACTGCATACAGACCGGCAGCCTGCATCACCGGCTCGACCCAGGCCATGCAATGATCGCAATAACGTTCGAACGCGCCGGCATCATTGTCCTGCACCTTGGACAAACTGGGACAGCGCCGCATCCGGCATTCGAAGTAGTCGGCGGTCAACTCGACATCAGCCTCGCAATTCTCCTCATGAACGATGTTGGCCCAGTAATCATAACAGGCTTGCAAGCCGCCATCGCGGAACCGCTGCGACAACTCGAGTGATTGTAATCGCCCGAGCTCGCGCCAGTATTCCTCGAGATGGTTCGATCCAAGCTCATCAAGGACCTTGAATACCTCATTGTAAAATCGCACAAAATGGTCACTCGGAATCATGGGCGCCTCCGTCGGACCGTTTCGATGTAGCGCGTATCGTCCAGCACTTCAGTGATTACCTCAAACGGTGTTCCCTCCGCCAGCGCCGAGTTCAAGACGGTGGTCTGCCGGCGGAATGCCGCATCCAGGGCGACGCCGCGTCCTTGCAGGTAGCTCGCCGCCGGACAACGTTGCACCACAACACGAATGCTGTCCCCATCACGCTCGACCGAATGTTCACCGCCTTCGCGCTCGAGGAAACAGGTCCAGTGTTCCACCAGCGACTCCGGGTTACCGGCCATGAGGTCGCTGCGGATGGCGCGGTAAACATCCCGGGCCATCCGGCGCAACACCGTATCGACCATTTCCTGGCCATACTGCCGGCGCAGATAGGCTATCGTCCCATTGGTGGTCCGATGAAAATCCATGTGCACCTGACCGGTTTCGCGATAGCGCATACGATTAATACCCCGCATTCCAATCGATGACGATTTTGTCCGCGATGAGCGGCGAGACTTCGGCTCCAGGATCATCCATTAAGAATAAAATTTACAAGTGTCGTCACCGGCTGTTGTCGCAATCCCAATTTGAAATCCCGGCCGGTCAGGGCGATAACAACGTGTCGGTTTCTTCCTGTCGCCCGCGGATGCGATCGACTGATCGGTCGCTGGCGCTAACGGTGTGGCCGATGGCCCGGGTCATCGTCATGATGGCGGCGGCGGCAGCTAGGCTAAGCAACAGCGCCAGGATTCCGCGCAGGTATTTCGCGCGGGTAATCAGCAGCGGAAACAAGCCGGCAGGCAACACCGCGACAATCGGGGCGGCGATGACCGGCCAGAGTCCGTAGCGCGGCTCTAGATACAGTCGTGCGGCGACCGTGGCCGCGAGAATGACTGCCAGTGACAACACCAAAACCAGCAGGATGAGAAACACGTTGGATTGATGGAATTCCATGGCGTTTGCCAGCCATCTAAAGACCAGGGTGAAAAGCAACAGGCCGGTGACCGCCATGGCGATCGACATCCAGGGTGAGGTCGTTCCAAGGAGAATCGGAATCAGATGCCATAGTTCATCAAGCCATGGTTTCATGCCAGAACCTTTCCGTTAGTGTTTTAACGGCCGGTCGTTGTAAGGTAAATGCCTTGTGACCCGGCGCTGAAATACGTCTAAGCGTTTCCACATATCCCCTGCTCATCGCACAGATCTGGACGAAAGGGTTTTGGCCTGGTGCCGGAGGTGGGAGTCGAACCCACACGGTGTCGCCACCGCCAGATTTTGAGTCTGGTGCGTCTGCCATTTCGCCACCCCGGCATCGATAAATCGGCTTTGCGCTGTTACAAACAACGCAAATGAAGCATAAGCCGTCAGTCCAAATATTTCAAGCAAAAAAAACACGGCTGAAAAAGATTGCACGATCCCGGCATCCCGGTGTGCGGTTGAAGCGTCCGCGCGGGTTACAGAAACGAGCGGTAAAATTCAACCAGGTCGCGGGCGTGTTGTTCGGCATCGAAATGTTGGCGGATCGTTGAGGCGGCCTGACGGCTGAATTGGTCGCGAAGGTTTCCGTCGGCCAGCAGTTTTTGAATCGCATCGGCCAGTGTCTCGGGATGATCCGGAGGGATCAGCCAACCATTCAGGTTATGACGGACGACTTCGCGTATCGACGGGGTATCGGTTGCAATGACGGGCGCACCCCGCGCCATGGCTTCCAGTAGAACATTCGGGATACCATCGCGATCCCCGTTTGGCAAGATACGTGATGTCACAACGACCAGCATCGCCCGACGGTAATATTGCGGCAATTGTTCCTGGGTCACGGCACCAGTCATCACCACGTTTTTTTCAAGGCCGGAATCATGGATACGCTTTGTCAAAGGTTGTTTTTCGGGGCCTTCGCCAACCAGTTCACAGGTGTAGTCGATTCCCCGTTTCGATAGGATGGCGCAGGCCGCAAGCAGTGTATCGAACGCCTTTTTGGGGACAAGCCGGCCCACCGCCATGATTCGCCCCGGCTGCGGCGAGCGGGGTGGATCGTGAACCGGAATCGGTACCCCGTGATAGAACCGTTGAATCCGCGACTGAATCGGCGGCGGCACCAGTTTCCGCAAAAAACGTGTATGCGTTTCGGTACAGCCGCTGATAAATACGGCCTGTGCGATTTTATACCGTAACAATGCCGGTGATTGGGTGAAGATATCATGGGCGTGCGTGGAAAACCCGAAAGGACAGCCGCTGTAAATCGAGGCCGCCCAGGCGATTTCCGTGGGTAAGGTCGCGAAATGGGCGTGAATATAGCCGATATGATCCTCATCGACGGCGCGCGCCAGGGCAGCGACCGCGTGCCGATGGCGTAAGATCCGCACAAACAATCCCGGAAACCGAAGACCGGTTCGCGCCATCAGGGTCAGCAGGCATCGCCACGCTACCGGGTCGCCACGCGTTTGTTGCCGCCGGTCGGCTTGGCCGCCGGACGATGATGCGGGGGAAGACAGATACCGGATTTGCGCGATCCAGCGATGCGCCCGTGCATGCAGCACGGACGCGTTACCCGCACGCAAGGCGTAAAGCCGCGGATTCAAACCGGCATCCTGTAAAGCCTCGATTTCGCGAAGAATAAAGGTTTCCGGAAGCGACGGGAATTCATCAACCACCACCGCTATCGGGTATCCCGGTTTTTTGTGCGTCATAGCCTGCATGTTTCCCCATCTATCGTGCGAATACGCAGCGTCATACTTTGCCGGTCTGGAAAGGTTTACCATACAACAAGCATCGCCACCGCGCCGGCGGCCAGCAACAGCAACACGAAAAACAATTCGACGTTTAAATGACTGAAAATCCAGCGCCGGTCCAGGTTGCCGTAATGGATCGTGCGCCGATAAATGCCCGCCGCCACAACTGCCGCCAAAACCGCCAGGCCCCACTCGATCGCTGCTTTCCAATTCGGAATAAGCAAGCGCGAATCCAAAACGACGGTATACAACACGGTTGCCATTAAAACGAATGCCGGCCAAAACCAGTTTTGGGTTCGGGCGGCAGCTTTTCCAGGCGTAACCCGGTATCGGAATTTGAGGAACCCTCCAAGAAACAGTGTCATGGCGATCAATCCCGCGATTTGGAGTATAACCGAATCTTTGCCCACAGGCATTTTAAGGAAATGCACCATGCCGGGGAACAGACCGGCAACAATCCCGGCGGCCAGACCGCCCGCCAGCAGTTCGGGCAGGTTCCCGCGCACCTGGGCAGCGTCTTCCGTCTTGAGACAATCCACGATCAGGAACATCGCCGACTTGTAAGCGGCATGGACGATCATGTATGCAAGCGCAATCTCGATCAATCCGCCGGATAACAGCAATCCGATTCCGCCAATCGTATAGACCGTGCTGCCGGCGACGCAACGTTTCAAATCCGATTCATAAAAAAGGAACAATCCGGAAACCAGCAACGTAACCAGGGACATACCGCCCAGAAACATGATGGCCGATTCGAATCCGGCCGCCATGGCGGGTTGCAGCACCAGGTAGACCATGCCGTAAATACCGCTGAAGATCGTGAATGACCCCAGAAACGTTGAC
>PXCX01000166.1 GCA_003565195.1 PVC group bacterium
AAGGAATGATGGAAGATTGGAATAATGATAGAAGGCCAAACCCGTTATTCAGCAAGCCGGAAAACATGCAACGCAAAATTGGCGCATCACCGGAATCTGAAAACGTAAGCATCATATTTGCTCTATTTACCAACATTCCATAATTCCAGTATTCCAACATTCCGCATCCCTATGGGATGCTACTGATCATAAATCATAAATCGGTTGCGGGTGAAGCCCGCCTTAATAAGGAGATAGTTCATGAAACGAAAAAAATACCGTATGGGTGTCATCGGCGCCGGGGCGCGCGGGGAGACGTTTGCCCGGCAGCTTTACACGGGACATCCGCGGGCCTCGCTGTTCGGCATCTGCGATATCGATGCCGACCGGCTGGAAAAATTCTGCGATCATTGCGGTTTAACTGATACGCAGCGCTTTACGGAAGCTACCGATTTTCTGACTCATCCGGAAATGGACGGCGTGATTATTTGTACGCCCGAATTCACCCATGCCGACGTGGCCTGTACGGCAATGGCTGCGGGCAAGGCGGTTTACATCGAAAAACCGCTGGCCCATACCATCGAGGATAGTCAACGCATCCTGGCAGCCCAGCAAAAATCGGGCGCCGTAGCGTATGTCGGGTTTAACCTGCGCGCCGCGCTGGCGAATCAAAAACTACACGATCTGGTGCAGGACGGGGCTTTGGGAGAGCTGGTTTACGTCGGGGGCACCGAAATCCTGAGTGTCTCGCATGGCGCCGCCTATTTGCGGCGTTTCCATCGCAAAACCGCCTTGTCCGGCGGCTTGCTGAACCATAAATCGTGTCATGACCTTGACATCATTCTCTGGGTGGTGGGCCATCAGCATCGCGTGACACGGGTTTCAAGTTTCGGCGGGACCAATATCGTAACGCCGGACAAGCAGCCGGCCGCGCGCTGCAGGGATTGTCCGGCGGATATTTATGAAGCCTGCCCTTACAAGGCCGTTGCCGGGTTCCATTTCCCGGTCGGCGGCGAGCAACCCGTTTATCACCAAGGCAGACCGGATTTATACGGCAGCGACAATTGCGTCTACGATCCGGATAAGGATATCGTTGATAATCAGGTGGTTATTCTGGAATGGGATCACGGTGTACGCGCCACGTTTACCCTGCAAATGTTCCAAAACCCGGGTCGGCGCGAGTTGATGTTCATGGGTGAACACGGATCGGCGGAAATTCGCGGGGGACAGTTGCGCTTACGGCTGTCGAATGGCGATGCCGTGCAGTACGAGTTCGGCCCACGCAAAGGCGGCCATGGCGGAACCGATCCGTCCATGATCGGTCGGTTCGTGAATGCCATGGACACAGGCAATGCCGACGATTCCGGCTTGGCCCATGGTTTGGCGGCGACCGTGGTAGCGATGAAAGCCGACGAGTCCCGTCTAAGCGGTCGTACAGTGGAAATCAAACCGGAGTGTTACCAATCATGAATCACAAGACATCACGAATGATCGGGGTGCATCTGGACCTAAAGTACATGATGCCGTCCAAGCGCTACCTGTTGCGTTGGCTGCAGACCCTTCCGCAAAAGGGCATCAATACCCTGCTGCTGGAATACGAAGACAAATTCCCGTTCCAACAACGGCCTTTTATACGCGATCCGCAAGCCTTTACGCCGGGTGAACTACGCACTTTCCTGGATACGGCACGCGAGGCAGGCTTACAGGTCATCCCCTTGCTGCAAACCTTATCTCATCTGGAGTTCGCGCTAGCTCACGATGCCTTGGCGGACTTGCGCGAGGCACCCGATATTCACACCCAGATATGTCCCTGTAATCCGCGCGCCCTGCAATTCGTCAGCGATCTGATCGCCGAAGTGGCGGCGTATCACGAATCCGATGAATGGATGCATCTGGGTATGGATGAAGCCTGGTTTCTGGGAACCTGTCCGGCCTGTCGGGAACGGGTGGAGACCGTAGGAGAACCCCGGTTTTGGGCCGATCATTTACGTTGGCTGCTGACCAACACGGTGGCAGCCGAAAAGCGCGTCATGGTTTGGGACGATGTTTTCTGGGGTAAACCCGAGGCCTTCACTGCCGCCGAAATTCCGCCGGGGCTGGGGCTGGTGGCCTGGAATTACGGCGCCCGCCGTTTCCCGCCCGACGGTAGTCTTGACCGGCGGGTGGCCGCATACCGGGCTGCGGATTGCAAGGTTTTCGGGGCGCCCTGCTTGAACTGGGGTGTCTTGACCCCGCAACACGATCATTGCCTGGGCAATACCGTCGGGTGGGCGGATGCCGTTCAGCGACTCGAGATGGACGGTTTGCTGAACACCTCATGGGCTTGTTTTCATGTGCCGTTACCGATGCAATCCCTTTACGAATACGCTACCGGCGCCGCCTTTGACGGAGATACTGATCCCATGTCGGAAACCTGGCAGGCAACAACCTTAAAACAAGAATACGGTTGGGCGGCCGACGATTTACCGCAAGCGCTGCGACAGCTTGGCGTGACATGGGAACAGCCGATCGAAGGACTGGGCCGTCCCATTACGCCGATCGTTTACGGCAATATGGATATGGTGATGCACTATCCGGAAGGGCAGGAAGAGCGCCGTCGCCGCGGCGCCTACCCGTTGGATTGGAACGAAATCGACTTCAATCGCCTGCTGGAAGACAAAATCTGCGTGTTACGGGAACTGGCGGATCAGTCGGGTCCCGCCGCCAAACTGGAGGAATTGGAGCGTGACTATGCAGCAGCCTGCAAAACCGCGGCGACACTGGCCCAAAAGGCCCGCCGTCAGCGGCGCGAAGCCCGGCTGCTGGCCTGTTTGGCGGAACTCAAACTGCTGGCAACCCGGGTAATCCGTTATCGGGTACAGGGTCATGGCTATCGAGGGACGCTGCGGGATGACCTGGCGCGGCTGGCCCCGCAACTGGAAACAGCAATCCGTCCGTTCCTGGAAAAACCCAGCTGTCACCGCGCGCTACGCCTCTGGATCGAACCGCTGCAACACGCACTGAATGCAGTTTAATCCTGTCATCCATGTCAGCGACAAAGAAACGCCGCAGTGTCGGCTGTTGAAGGCAGCAATGCGCTCCAAAGTAGCCGCGGCTGATAAGCCCCAGCCTATAGCAGAATGGGAATGTAAGACATGTCACGGAAGGCGGAGAGTCGGGTTTCGGATGTCGCGGACGCAATCCTGGCTTAGACCGCCTTCCGTTAACCGTACAGGAGAAAAAAATGATTCGCAAAGCAATGGTCATGGCTGTCCATCCGGAACATCGCGAGGAATACGAACACCGACACAATCCGATATGGGACGATTTGCATCAAACCCTCAAGGATCACGGAGTCCATAACTACTCAATCTTTCTGGACCCGCAAACCGACCAGTTGTTTGCCTACCTCGAGATTGAAGACGAGACCCGTTTCGCACAAATCGCCGAAACCGATGTTTGCCGCCGCTGGTGGGCTTCAATGCGTGAGCTGATGCCGTCAAATCCGGATAACAGTCCCGTCAGTTATGATTTGAAGGAAGTCTTCCACATCGATTAGCGCTTGCTCAGATTCCGGATGCCTGTTTGAGCATGGCTTCGGCATGGCGCAGCGCAACCTTGCCGCATGGGTCGCCTCCGAGCATTCGGGTCAATTCCGCAGCGCGCGCTTTCCCGTTATCGAGTTTTTCGACCGTTGTCCGGGTTCGTCCTGCGGATGTTTTCTTGGCCACTGCAAAGTGGGTTTGCGCGCATGCCGCGACCTGGGCCAAGTGTGTGATGCCGATTACCTGCCGATGTTGCGCCAAAGCCCTGAGTTTGCGGCCCACGGCATGCCCCGATTCGCCGCCGAGATTGGCATCGATTTCGTCAAATACCAGTATCGGAATCCGGTCATGCTCGGCTAAAACAGCCTTAACGGCCAGCATGACCCGCGAAATTTCGCCGCTGGAAGCCATAGTCTGTAATGGCGCGGTAGGTTCTCCCAGATTGGGGGTAAACGAATAATCTACCCGATCCGCGCCACTGGCGCGCGCTGGCGCCGAATCCACCGAAACACGGAATTCGCCCTGTGCCAGACCCAGATCCTCCAGTTGACGCGTCACTGCAGTCGCCATTTTGTCGGCCGCCTTACGACGCCGTTTGCTGAGCGCTTCCGCCCGGGTGTTCAATTGCCGCTGGCAGTTCGCGATCTGATCATCCAACGCCCGCAGCGTCTCGTCACGGGACCGCCATTGCGCAAGTTGTTCGCGCCATTGTTCCAAACGCTCCACCAGTTCGGGGACAGTACCGTTATACTTTCGTTTCAACCGGAAATAAAGCGCCAGCCGGTTTTCCAGAAAATGCAGTCGTTGCGGATCGTCTTCAACATCATCCAGTCCGGATATCAGGTTCTCGGCCACCGCCTTCAACTGACCGGCCAAGGCACGAACTTCTGCATGACTTTCCGCCGCCGCCGGATACAGCCGCTCCAACTCGGTCAACAACTGTTGCGCTTCGGCCAGAGCGCGAAAAGCCGACAGTTCGTCACCCATCAGAGTTTCATGGAGTGCGCCGCGCAGTTCACGAATACGCTGCGCATTGGCCACCCGGTCCAGCTCGGCGGACAACGCTGTTTCTTCGGCAGGATCAAGTTTGGCATCATCGAGTTCCTGCACTTGAAAATCCAGCATTTCCATCCTTGCCGTCGCGGAATCATCCATACCGGCAATCGCGGTCCGCCGTTCGTTCAACGCGTTGAGTTCGCGATACACGGCTTGATACGCTTGACG
>PXCX01000009.1 GCA_003565195.1 PVC group bacterium
CATCGTCGGTGTTATAATAGAAGATGTTATTCTCGATCATCACGTCGATCGCGTTCCACACATTGATTCCGCCGCCCCACCATGCGTCATTATGAATCACCGTGCAATTTTGAACTACCCCGTACTCTCCGACAAAGAGACCGCCGCCGAATTCCTCCGCTTGATTGCCCACGATCAGGCAATTACGGACTATCCAGATTCCTTCGGATTTACCGGACATATAGACTCCACCGCCGTCCTGCTCAGTATAATTATCGCGTACAATACAATTCCACAACGTTCCGCCGCTACCGTCAGGATCGAACCAAACGCCGCCGCCGCTGTCCTGTTCCAAATCAACGCCTTCAACCCTACCATCCCGGATGGTCAAACCTTTGATCACGGCATCCTGGTGTCCGAGGACGAAGACACGGGTGGCGTTTGCGCCGCTGACATGGGTGGCCTCGGGACCGTTGACGCCACGCATGGTGACCGCGTTGGTCAATTCGAACCGATCATATGCCGTAAGGTTTGCAAGGCACAGCCACAAAACCGCAACGCTGAATTCTATCCTTAATAGTTTACCGCCCATAAATTCATCCCTTTTTCAAAGGCAACCTTTTGTTGACGGGAATACTTCGGGATGCCTGACATTCATCGATATCGAATCCTGAATTGCTTGCGTCCATGGGGTCGGATACCGATCAGTTTTACGCCATGCCCGGCGTCATGCGCAAAAAGTTCAACCGGTGCCGGCGCTTGCAAGCCGGCCGTCCAATTATAGGCGATCACCGTCTCTTGATTCTCGGTCAAGCGTACATCAATACAATTGAAATGCGCGCTCAGCTCACCGTTGCCGCGATGGAATAAACGGTTTGGGAAAGCGTTGGGACGGAACACGATAATTTGACCGTCGTTGAAGGCGGCGATTTCCTCGTACCGCTCGGGATGCGCCCGAAACCGCTCGATCCATGGTGGCTGAATCGTCGCGATCAACGCAATATTGTATAGCCGAATAAACGCATCAACGCCATCCATATTATCACGCCAAGGCGGCGGCGGATAGTTGTAATCCACATGCTCGGGATTGAAATGATAAAAATCGGAGGCCATCATTTCGCGTCCAGCCAAAACGGGAAACAACGTCACATGGCCACCGCCATAGGCATGGACACTATGTCCCGCGAACATCAGCCGTGATCCCGGCGGCATTTCACGCTTGAGCAAGGTGATAAATTCATTGTAAAACTCGCCGTCAGCCCGATATTTCTGGATGCCTTCGTTGTTCCAGATCCGGACGATATTCCAGCAGGACAACAGCAACAGCGACACCATGGCGGCACGCAGGATGGCCGACCCGTAATTGCGCAGGCGCAGCAGATCATTCAACGCCACCGCCGCCGGCAAGACGGCCGCAAACAACATCGGCATAATCATCCGGTCAAGTTGCAGATCGGGAACCAGCTCGGGGCCAAAGGCCGTTATGAGCGCAAAACCCAACAAGACCGGAATGAAGAACCGGCGCACATGCCGGTTAGGCAGCACCAGCGAGCCGCCAATCCCGAAAAACAAAAGCAGCGGATTCACTTGCCGGAAATGCGCACGGATCCAGCATCCGGCTTCCGCCAACAGCGCGGTAACATCTAAAGCCGCCGAATCGGCCGCGGACGGCGTTTGCACATGCAGCACATCGAGCAACGGTGCTTTGATCAACACAAGGTAATAGCGAAGCTGGAACAACCCGATAACGGCCGCGCAGATCAGGACAAAACGCCATTTCGGCCAAGTCCATTGCTTGGGACAGGCCAGCAAAGCCAACCCGAAGACACCCCCCAGCAGTAGGCCGGGCGGCCACAAGGTTACAAAAATCCCGGAGACGACCAACAACAGCCCCAGCTTCCAATCGCGGCGATCCATGATAAACGCCCGATACAGGCAGGCCAACAAGGGCATGACGAAGGCAAACGCCAGATTGGCGCCAATGGTCCCGTAGGTCATCAGCCAGAGATAATAGTAGTGACCGGTAGCAAACGCCAGAATCCCCGCCACCCCCCATCCCGTCCGGCCGATCCCCATGACCCGTGCGGAAAGAACAGCCAATGCGGGCACGAAAAAAATGAAGATCAGGCCACACAGCGCGGTATAAAGCCGTTCGATCGGCATGAAAACCATGAAGGGCGCCATGAACACGGCCGGCCCCGGCACCCCCGACTCGGGACCGTAGGAATGAATTTCACCCGCATTCCAATAGGGATTATAGGATCGCAACCTGGGGAATGTCTCGAAATACTTCCAGATCCGGAATGCAAACGAGGGATGATCGTCGCGTGTCAAAAGTTCAAATCCGTTGGTTTGCCCATAATATCGCGCCAAACTGCCGACCATGGCCAGCAACAGCGCGGCCACCAGCAAGCCCGTCAGCCATTTGCGCTTGAGCAGCATCATCGGCGTCAACAAGGCGGTCAGCAACACGAACAGTTGCACGACCGTATACATCGGAAAGCGTCCCGGCACGATGGGATTCGTCCAGTGCAGGAAAAAAAACCAGCGATGCCGGATCCATTCGGAAAACAAGGCCAAGACGAGGGTTCCCGCCAGGAACAGCAGCGGCCAACGGCTGCAAACGGCAATTCGGCCGGCGTCCGGTCTTTCGGAATCGTGCGCCAGCAGCGCCAGCAACACGCCAAGCGGCACCCAAAAAAGCAACAGACCCATCCGTTGCACCTGGATCAAGACACCGGATTCATACGTGGCCAGGATCAAGCCAATGCCGATGCACAACGCAAGCCCGCAACGCAATCCGGCGCTGAACGTCCGTTTCATGCTTTTGTCATCCGCTTACGATTGAAAGTCTTTTGAGAGAATAAGGTGTTACCCCGAACACCGCACAACGAAAGCCACACCTGAATGGCACTTGCTTAAGCTCATTGAAAGCAAAAAAGTGAAAGCTACGTGCCACAATGACGAAACACCCAAATACCCAAGCACGAACACCTTTACGCGTTGGAGTTGTCCTGCGCAGATCGCTCGAAGGGTGACTCTTAGTTAAAACATGGTATTTGAATAATGCATTTCATGATTCAGAACAACCGTTTGATTCACGTTGTTTATCACAGGCAATCGGTATTTGCAAGATTTTTGGAGTCGTGCTGAAGTTTCGCCATAAGGAATAAAGCTGTTTTTTCGGGTAAAACGGGGTTATGTGGCTCCCGGCAGGCAAAAAAGGTTTTTCTGTTTTTGTGTTTTTTTGGCTTGATTATTATATTTGATAACGTTATATTACATATAAGCAAATGAGCACAACTTCACATATCAGCCGCCTGCGGCAGCGTATCGTACGGCTTATCGAGCAGCGTCAGGCCGTCGAAAAGGTGTTGATGGATCGTCCGCTGTTGTTGAAAGGCACGTTCATTGAAGTACGGCGTACCTGCGGAAATCCCGGCTGCAAGTGTGCGCGCGGTCATCGGCATTTGTGCCGACAGCTTTCGGCGAGCATTGAGGGAAAGGCTCGTACCTGGAACGTTCCCCGGAAATATGCGCAAAAGGTCAAGCGGCTAACGGACAACTATCGCCGGTTCCGGCGTGCCAGGGCTGCGTGGGTGAAGCTAAACAAAGAGATGCTTAAACGGGTCGACGAACTGGAGGCGGCGCTTACCTTGACGGATTTTCATGATGAGCACCAACGTCAAAAAGGCTAAGAAGAAACGCGCGACCCAGCATCGGGCCGATTCACAAGGACACGTTGCCGGACTGCCTGGGACGGCTCGACGCTGATGAGATCACCAAGAAAGCGGTCGCGAAGGATGACGTCCCGCCAGAGTGCAGGAATTCCGCAATTATTCCACCTCGATCGTTTCGGGTCCGTTAAATTCATAAATCATGACAGCCTTATTTTGAAACACCTTACGAAAGCGCGCATCGGCCTCGATTTGCTCCACGAAATAATCGGGATAAACGCCCAAATTCGTAATATTCTCATCCACCGGGCTTATCAGATACTTCTTGATCACGATGGCGCCTATCCGGCGCTGGGCCAACAGTTGAAGGCGTTGATCGTTATCACCCCACCAAAAATCGCGCAGCTGAAAACCAAGATACCAGTCGTGTTCGACGGGAAACAGGCGATAGTTTCCTTCCGGGTACATGAAGACCCGGTTATGGGGTGGCGGATTATCCCCGAGGAAGGCCATACCGGCCTTCAGTTCGGGGGTAACCTGGCGCAGTTGCACGGCGGTTGCCAACACGAATCCCGATTGCGCGATGGCTAACGCCGCCAGCAAGGACATCCAGATTCGTTTTCGCGGCAATCGCGCGGCGGAAAGGACAAACGGCAGGAGGAGAAACGGAAGCGCCGGAAGAAAGAAGCGGGCGTCGGGCGCGGTTTGCAACAAATAGGCGGCGGGCAACAGATAAGACAATCCGACCCAAACCGGCCATTGATCGGTCAATATTTTTCGCGTCACCACGGGTTTACGCCACACCAACAGGCGCCGCGCCAATCCCATGGCCATGACCCACCAGATCAGCATGCCGCCATAAAGCAGCCAATTGATGGGCACCCGTAAATCGCCGGGATGATTGGCGATAATTTCTGCCTCGTATCTTGAAACCGGGCGGGGGAACGCGGGGTTCCGGTGATCATGACCAGTGGCGACGACAAGCTCTGCGCCGAAGCCCGTTCGCTGATCGGGAGCGTGGTCACGGTCGAGGTCAAGGTCGGGCGCGCCCGC
>PXCX01000117.1 GCA_003565195.1 PVC group bacterium
ATGCATCCTTGCGGGCAACCACCAGTTCGGCCGCCGCGGACGGTGTTGGCGCGCGTACATCGGCCACAAAATCGCTGATCGTGATATCGATCTCATGGCCAACCGCCGATATCACCGGCACCTGCGAGCGCGCGATGGCCTGCGCCACTATCTCATCGTTGAAAGGCTGTAAATCCTCGACACTGCCTCCGCCGCGTCCGACAATCAACGCCTCGACCCCGGGCATTTCATTCAAATGACCGATGGCCTCGGCGATCCGTGGCGCGGCCCCCTCGCCTTGCACGGGAACCGGTGCCAGGGTTACCCGGATATTTGGGAATCGGCGCGTCAACACGTTTAAGATATCTCTAATCGCGGCGCCGGTCGGCGAGGTCACCACCCCCACATGGCGCACCAGCGCCGGCAAGGGTTTTTTGCGATCCGCTGCAAACAGGCCTTCTGCCTGCAACTTCTTTTTCAGGGCCTCAAAGGCCGCCCGCAAGGCGCCAACCCCGCTGTCCTCCAGCCGCCGCACAACAATCTGGTATCGCCCGGCTCGTTCATAGACGGTTAACGAACCGAACACGCGCACCTGCATGCCATCGTTTAAGGGTGTCTGAACGCTCCGTGCATCGCGCCGAAACAAGACCGCGCCAAGCTGGGAAGCAGCATCCTTGAGCGTGAAATATACATGACCGGAGGCCGGGCGCGAGAGATTTGATACTTCACCCTCGACCCAGACCGCGCCCACATCGTCCTCGATAACAGCACGAATCCGGCGCGTCAGGTCACTGACCGAATACACAGTTCGTGACGGCTCGGGCGCGGTGGCGCTTATCTTAGGCAACATGGAAATGCGACCGTTTGCATAAATCAAGGCCAGGTTACCATCGAAACATTGCTGCGCTCATTAATCGTACGATCATCGGTTCGCGCCGGCGTCGAAACCATAAAACCGTACCTTTCGCCGGAGCGCGGTGTCCACGTGTTAAGCGGTGCATGCGGGATATGTCCTCCGGTTCCTCTCACTGCTGTGGCGGCCTTGGCTGCTTGACCGGTGCGCATCCAGTCGAAAGTAGCGGCGTGCCAAGTTCCGTTAACCCGCACAAACACCCAGCAGTTGCCGTTAATCGGACCGCCATCACTGGCCCGCGTACTAGTGGTGGGCCACACGTTCGCTTTGTCATACGGCAGGTTTATCATCCCGCCCCCGACACTTGCGTTTAGCGTCGCGGCCATGGACCATCCTGAAACATCCGTATCCAACCAAACCACACTGGAGAGCGATATTGCATCCGAACCGCCGCCAGTGGCTGCATTATTGCTGCCAGAGTCGCTGTCACAACCTAATCCTGCCAATAAAGCGGCAAAAACCGATATTCGAACAATCGCTAAACCAGTTGATTTGACCATAATACGCCAGCCTTTCCCTTTGCTTGTTTTCTGATCTCCGAAATAACTTAAAAAACAAATGCGAAAATTACCAAACCAGGCAACTTAAGTCAAACCCAAATTTGGGCTTGACTGAAGTTTTGCCAGAAGCATGTTGCCAAGCCTACGTGTTCGTTTGCGGCGAAGCCGCTGTGGAGTGCGGCGACTTGTCGCCGCTTTTATTGCCGCGCCCCGGCGCGGCAACCATCGTGTCAATCCGGAACAACTTCACCCTTTTGTCCGGGCGGGCCGGGTCCCGCACTTGAAAGCCATAGGTGGTACGGTAAGCGGCCCATTTCCCGTTTTAATATTCTGGGAGAGAGTAAGTGTTTTGAGTAAGTGTTTTGAGTAAGTGTTTTGAGAGTACGTGATATAGAGTACACACCTACATGCACCTACTCCAAAAACCTACTCCAAGCACCTACTAAACACCTACTGTCAGGAATTTTTAGCCTGCCACCTATACCCTCAAAAGCGGCGCCAGACTTGCCGCATCGCGGCGCGCATTCAAAGAAGACCAACCGCTTATGGCAAAACTTCAAAAATCGACTTTCGGTGTTGACGTTTCAGTCCGGAAGTGGTATGCTTTCATATGAACTGAAAAGACAAAGGGGATGATATCATGCATGGGAAACGAGTATGCGTAGGAGCGTTGGTGGTGGTCTGGTTGATGATAACATCGCATCGCAAGCAACCGCCATGTAATTTACACCTCGCATGACCTCACGGGCTGAACAACGAATCGCACAATTACGCGACCTGATATCGCACCACAATCGCCGCTATTACGTCGACGCGGAACCTGAAATTACGGACCGTGAATACGACGATTTGTTTGACGAGTTACGAAGTTTGGAAGAGCGGCATCCTGAGTTGGCCACGCCGGATTCGCCCACCCAACGCGTCGGGGGCGAACCGCTTAGGGGATTTACCCATGTCACGCATCGTCCCCCGATGCTTTCTCTGGATAAAGCCGATTCCCCGGATGCCCTGCAACGGTTCGACCTGCGGCTGCGTAAAACGTTGCCCGATGATGAGAAGATAAGCTATACGGTCGAACCCAAGGTCGACGGCGTTTCGATGGCGTTGCGCTACGAGCATGGCCTTCTGGTTTTGGCCGCCACCCGGGGAAACGGGTTGACTGGCGACAATATTACCGCCAATGCCCGCACGATCCGGGGTATTCCGTTGCAACTGCCGGCCGATAAGCTGGTTCCCGACTTTCTGGAAGTTCGCGGCGAAGCATATATGGACCGCACCGGTTTCGACGCATTAAACCAAAAACTGGCCGCGGATGGCAAGAAAACCTTCCCGAGTGCACGCAATGCTACGGCCGGAACCCTCAAACAACTCGACCCGCGCATCGTGGCCAAGCGCCCCTTAAGGGTGGTTATCTACGCCATAAGCCCGCTGGTTAAATGGCCGCAGGACAGTCATTACGAGACGCTGCAAACCCTTAAACGCCTCGGATTTTCGGTTCCGCACAATTTTTGGCGTTGCACGACCATGACCGAGGCGCTGTCCCTCGCCGAAGAATGCAAACAACAGGCCGATCGCCTGCCCTACGACATCGATGGGGCGGTCATCAAGCTTGACCGCTTAACGGCTTGGGACCGGCTTGGGGCGACGGCACATCATCCTCAATATGCCATTGCCTACAAGCCGCGACACTGGCTGCAACAATCCCAAACCCGGTTGCGAGCCATTACCGTGCAAGTCGGTCGCACGGGAACACTCACCCCGGTTGCGGAACTCGAACCGGTCTTTCTGGCCGACGCCACGATTTCACGAGCCACCTTGCATAATGCGGACGATATCCAGCGCAAAGATATTCGTATCGGCGATACGGTCGTGATTGAACGCGCCGGCATGGTTATTCCGGCGGTGGTCAAACCGCTTCCAGAAAAGCGGATCGGAACCGAAAAACCGTTTGCCATGCCTGATTCCTGTCCGTCCTGCGGCGGCCCGGTACGACGGCGCTCCGGTAACGCGCATGACCGCGAAGAAACAGCCTGGCGTTGTGAAAATCTGCAATGTCCGGCTCAAAAGACGCGGCGTCTAGTCCATTTCGGCTCTCGGGCCGCATTGGATATCGAGGGTTTGGGCGATATCGTGGCGGATGCGCTGGTCCGCGCAGATCTGATTGAGGAGCCGCTGGATCTTTTTGAGCTGGATACAAGCCGACTGGCGCGCTTGAATCTGGGAACAACGGATAAACCCCGCATATTCGGCCCGAAAAACGCGGACCGGCTGATGGCGGCCTGCAACCGCGCGCGCCGTTTACCGTTGGACCGCTGGCTCTATGCGCTGGCCATTCCCGGTGTCGGAACAGTAACGGCGCGTCGCCTGGCGGAAATCCATCCATCGCTTAACGCGGTTGCCCAATCCTATCTGCTGGCCGATATCGTAAAACGACAACAGCTCGAAGAGGCCGTCAAAGCCGCCAACCCGCGCCGCCATCATAAGGACCCAAAAAGCAATCCCGCCGATGCGTCCGAAGCGGACCGTCAACCCCGGACGAACGACGCTTACGAGGAATTGAAGAAACAGTATGATGCCGTCAACCAGCGTTTAGCCGGCCGCGACTTAACCGACCTGGGTCCGGTTGCGGCAGGCGCGATCCTTGATTTCTTTCAGTCGGATGCCGGCTGCCGCATTCTTGATCGTTGTGCCCAACTCGGGATCAAACCGCAAGCATCGACCTCCGCGCGTGATGAAGCAATAACCCGCGAAGGAATTGCCGGCAAATCATTCGTCGTCACCGGCACCCTGGAAAACATGTCGCGAACGGAAGCCGAATCCCGGATCCGAGCCGCCGGCGGCTCGGTGACGGCCGCTGTCAGCGGCAAAACCGATATCCTGATAACCGGCGCCAATGCCGGCACCACGAAACTGCAACAAGCGCAAAAACTCGGTATCCCGCGCATGACCGAAACCGAATTTCTGGCTTTGCTCGACCCGAACCGCAAGCCGTTCTCAGGGTAGCGTCCTCGTGGGTTACGGAGCAGGTCGTTTTGTTCCGCTATCTCTAGCCAGCTTAGCTGAAAGTGTTCAGGGGTTCAGAGTTCAGATCTGAAGTTTTGCCAGAAGCATTTTGCCAAGTCGGCGTGTTCGTTTGCGGCAAGGCCATAATGCATCGCCAGATAGATATTTTGTGACCGACCATTTCGCCCCTGCGGATCGATTAAGTTGATCGGCGAAGGGTATCCGAGTAAGGGTTTCGAGGAAGTGTGCGTTTAAGCGTACGGTTAAGCGTCCATAGCGTGCGAAGCCACACTTAC
>PXCX01000298.1 GCA_003565195.1 PVC group bacterium
CAAAACCCGGGGGGGCATTGACACGCAAATCGGCTAATGCGTCGAACAGCCTGCCGTCCGTTATGGCGTTGTTGTCTTCTTTGTTTGTCGGCTTTTCCATTGAGAAACTCGTTTTCCGCTGAATTGAGGTCATGATGTTTTTCCGTTTTTTGCGACGTGTTGCAGCATCTCGCGTAACTGGTCGCGACCGCGAGCCAACCGCATTTTGGCGGCGCTCAATCGAATGCTCAGGGTATCGGCCACTTGCTGGATGCTCATATCCGCCATGTATCGCAGGACAATCGGCGCCCGCAGCGTCTCAGGCAGCGCCATTAATGCCTGTTCCAAGGCGATTCGCTGTTCCGACATTCCGTTGTCGCGGTCTTGAATGTCGCGTTCGATTGCCTGTTTTTCCGCAAACGCTTGTTCCTTGTTCTTGTCGCGTCGCCAACCGCGATAGCGGCTGCGGCATCGATTCGCGCAAATCGCCAGCAGCCAGTTGCGCAAAGCGTACTCGGGCTTATACTGATGACGCCGTTGATGAGCGCGGATGAACGTTTCCTGGGCAATATCCTGCGCCGCAGCCCGATTTCCACACATTCGGTAGGCTAGATTGTATACCGCATCTCCATGATGCTCGATCAATACGGCAAACGCTTCTGTGTCGCCCGTGATCCATGACGTCACCCAGTTCGTTGCTTCGGAATCCTTCATGTCTCTATTATACTATACCTCAGCGAACGCAACAAAGTCACATTTACAATCAGCATGTGACTTTTCCGTGACCGCCGGTGTATCCAAGGGTAGAACGTTTTGGCAATCAGACACGGGGTTTGATTGGTATAAACAGAAAGAAGAAGCAAAGGAGCAGGTTATGAACGGGAAAACATTGACATGGGTGACAGCGGGCGTGGTCGCGACGGGGCTGTTGACGGTGCAGGCTGCGGACGTTGCCCCGCGTAAAGGCTTGGGACATGGCGAATGCAGCCGGGAAAGCTGCGATGGCCAAGGCAGGCAAGAAGTGCGTGAGCGGCAATACCGTAACCGTGGTGGGGACGGTAACGGTTCTGAGACGCGCGAGTACAAGCGCCGCGGCGCAGGCCGAGGAGAGGGTCGCGGCGAAGGTTCGGGACAGGGCCAATTCCGCCGTGGCGAAGGAAGTGCAGATAAGGGTTGGCATCGTGACGGTACCGGTGCTCGCAAGTAAGCTGATTCGTAAAACATAATAAAAACAAGATGGCCGCCGGGATCATTTCGCCGTAACGCTGTAATCCCGGCGGTCGTATCTTGAAAGCGTGATCCCGATGCCATTTAGCCCGCGCCACTCATGATCCAGCGATTGATAAATTCGTAGGTTTCCAGGCTGACGGCCGTCAAAAATTCAATCAGATCGTAGCCGAACGACAAAAACAAGCCTGTACTCACGGCGCGCAGCGCCAATGAATCCGAGAGTCGCAGCATATAATACACGCTGTAAAAGGGGATAAACACGCAGAGAACGCCTTGGAAAACATCATCATGGAATGCCTGGGCGACAAGGCCGACGTGCAACAATCCGAAGTAGATCAGCATGACCTGGATCATGATATCGAGTGTGGATTGTTGGCTCACGATATTGCCCCAGCGTAATGCAGCCGACACAAGCAGGGTGACTATGAAAAGGATCCAGTAGCGAATCACTGAAACCGGTCCGCCACGACGACGGCGGGAGGGTTTGGCGGGACGGGTTAGACGCTTTGGGAAAAACGAACGGACCTTGCGGTTACGTTCTATCGCTTCACGGCCGGCGTCCGTCAGAGCGACCGGTTTTTCCGGTGCTTTTGGGGCTGCCAATCGGATGGCCGGTGTCTTGGGCGTGCCCTCACTATCGGTCCCGTTTCCCTGCGACTTTTCCATGGCCGCTCCACATAGACGACACTTCAGTACGTCAATATCGACGTATTCCGAGACTTTTAATGTCTTGTGACACTGTGTGCATGTAACCGTAATGTCTGCCATAGCCGTATCGTTTCGCCGTTTCGTCGTTTATTGAGATTTTGCGCTGTGTCTTTCTTTGATCGAAAGATCTGATTCTATGCGGTATTGCGCGACAAATCAAGTCATCCCGGTTCTTTGAATCTGGTTTTTGTTTGAAGTATTGCCTGGGACTGATATGATATTGCGCGGCCATTTACAAGCAAACAGGAGGAAGTCATGAAATTTATCCAGGTTGGTGTCGGTGGTTTTGGCAAGACATGGATGGGGTTACTCAATAAACATCCCGACGTGGATGTGGTCGCGTTGGTCGATATTAGCGATCAGGCGTTGTCGGCGGCTTGCGAGGCATATGGTTATCCGCACAGCATAGGTTATCGCGAATTATCCGAGGCCTTGGCCGCGACGCAAGCGGATGCGTTGATATGTTGTACGCCTCCGGAATTTCATCGGGAAAGCGTGGCGACAGCCTTGGAGTCAGGATTGCATGTGATCAGTTAAAAACCGATGGCGGCCACTCCGGATGACTGCCGGATCATGCTTGATGCTGCCCGAAAGCATGGCAAATACTATGTTGTCAGCCAGAACTATCGTTACCGTCCGGTAACTTGGACGATGGCCGGCCTGATACGCGAAGGTCGACTGGGCCGTATCGGCCAGGTAAAAATCGATTTTTACAAAGGCATCGATTTCGGTGGCGGTTTCCGGCACGTTATGGACCATCCGTTGATTGTCGATATGTCAATCCATCATTTCGATTTGATCCGGTTCGTTACCGGACTCGATCCCGTGAATGTGACCGCCCGGTCATGGAATCCTTTCTGGTCGAATTACCGCGGTGATTGTTCCAATACCGTGTTGTTTGAAATGCAACAAGAAGTTCATCTGCTATACAATGCCAGTTGGTGTGCCAAGGGCAACTTCTGCAGTTGGGACGGCAATTGGCAGATTGAGTGCGAGCACGGAACGTTGATTCAGGAAAACGGTCAAATTGAGATCGTTTGGATCGAGGATCTGTATACACCGACACGCCGCGAAACCGTTGCGTTGGAATCACCCCAGTTAAACGATCAAGCCTATGTGCTCGACGAATTCATGAACGCTATTGGCGGGGGACCGCGTCCGATGACGGTTGCCGACGACAATATCAAGAGTTTATCCATGGTTTTCGCCGCAGTTGAAGCCATTCAAACGAAACGAACCGTTCCCGTGATGGTTTAAGATTGGATCGTCATCCCGTGCCGATCAAGATGCCGACCTGGTGGCGGCGTACCTGTACGCGTACCATCATCTGCACGGCATCCATCCTTCCATGCGGTTCGATGTGGTTGTGAACAACAAGACGCCCGTGATCGAACGGATCACGGTGATGAAAAGGCAATGCGGCAATACGCGCAGCATGCTCTGTGTGTCCCTTGTTCTTTCCAGGTAATATTGGCGCGATTTCGGGATTGATCCCGAATGGGAAACGTAGTAGCATTGCGGGCCTTGAATAGGCTACGGATAGATAATTGGAGACGGTTATGATGAAAACTCGCGGCGCTATGGTGGCGATCCTGTTGGCAACGCTATGGTCACTGGCCTCGGACGCTAAGGCCCTGACCCTGCACTACAAGGGCCCTGACAGCGTACATATCAGCTATGACGGAAGCAGAAGACCATTTAACGGGGAGGCTCATATTCAACTGCGCTTGCAATGGCCGGACGGAGACTGGTCGGTCATCGACGAAGTTCAAGGTGGGGCGCCATTCCACGAATCTGTGCGCATGCAAGGGATCCGCCAGGAAGCGGGCCTTCCCGAGGGAGAGCATCAGTATGAACTTCGTTCACGGGTGCGCTATTCAGAAACGGAGCCCTGGCAGGAGTGGCAGGTTCACCAAAGCCTTGCGTTTACGATGGATGGCACGGCAAACGGGACGCTGATGTTTGATGAAATCCTATCGAACGCAACGGTTGTCGAGGTGCGGGTTCCCGAGGAGCGAACATTGACCGTGAGTGGCGAACTCGTCGGTCCCGAGGGGCGAGGAACGCTTGACGTTGACGGCGTATTGCAGAAAAACGGTGATTTGATCGTCAATCGATTAAACGTGACGTTGAACAACGCGCCCTATGCGTTGTCCGGCATCACCGCCTCCAGTTCCACCTTTGAGTTGAGCGAGGGTGGCAGCGTGAATGGCGTGGAGGGCGGGAGTTATGTATTCATGAAGGAGGGCACGGCCACCGCGACGAAGGATGCTTCAATGACGTTCCACAAGCAGGGCACGGCCATCGCGACGGTGAACGCCGCCTTGATGTTCCATGCGCAAGGCGCGGTTTCCGGCGCAACCGGCGGAAGCGCCACCTTCATGCAGGGAGGCACGGCCGATTCCACGGTTTCGGTGGCACTGACGTTTCATCAGCATGGCACGGTTTCCGACGCGACGGGCGGAAGCGCGGGATTTCGTGAGTCCGGCGAAGTAACCGACTCAGCCGGAGTCAGCGTAAGCCTTGGCGCGGACCACACCGTGACGATCCAAGACAGTCGCTTGAACGGGCTGACCGCCCCCTCTGGCGGGGTTGACACGAGAGTCATCCTTGACGACGTGAAGGTTCATGGCACCGCAACGTTGCGCGATGTCGATGTGCAAATGACCGGATCGATCGAATTCAATGGCCATCTTACGGTGCGGGGTCAAAACGTGAACTTCAAGCCCACGGATGTCAAATTCCGGAGAACGACCGTGGCCGATGTCG
>PXCX01000096.1 GCA_003565195.1 PVC group bacterium
GAAACTCTCCTGGAAAACCAGGCCGATCTGGCGGCGTAAATCGTCCAGATGAATCGCGCGGGCATCCATGCCGTCGATTAGAACCCGGCCGGCGGTGGGATCATAGAATCTCGGGATCAAACTCAGCAACGTACTTTTCCCCGAGCCGGTGGGGCCAAGAACGGCCACGCATTGACCCGGCTCGATATGCAGGTTGATGTCGCTCAGGACCGGTGCGTCCGGGGTGTATCCGAAAGTTACGTTTTCAAACGTAACGGCACCGCGCGAATTGGTCAGGCGCTGCGATTCAGGACGCGACCGGATTTCAACCGGCGTGTCCAAAATGCCGAAAAACCTTTCCGCTCCCGTCAAACTCATTTGGGCCGAGTTGGCGATAGTTGCCACCGTTGCCACTTGATTGGAAAACTGGTGCAGTAAACCGTAGAAGACCAGCAAACCGCTGCCCAGGGCCAGACTGTCGCGCATCACCAGATATCCTCCATAGCCGACTAACAACACGATGTTGATCTGGGTCAGCATCGCTGCCGAGGCCGTGAAACCGGCCGTCCAAAGGAAGATCGAACCTTGAAAATCCCGGATTTCGCGGTTTTGTGCACGAAATTTGGCTGTCTCATTTTGTTCCCGATTGAATCCCTTGACGACGTGAACGCCCTGCACGTTTTCCGAAAGGGTCATGATCAGCTCGTCGAATTTGCGGCGTACCATCAGCATCCGGGGCCGTACATGGCGCGAATAGGTGACGGTCATCAACCAGAGTAACGGTGTGGTTCCCAAACAAACCAGGGTAAGCCATCCATGAATACCCATCATGTAAACCAGATTGACGGTCAACGTCAGTAAAAGCAGGACAATTTGAACGATAACCCCGTCGACAAACATGCGTACCCGTTGGACGTCTGTGGTGACCCGGTTAATGATGCTGCCGCTTTCGTTGGCATCAAAAAAACGGAAACTCAGACGCTGCAATTTATCGTAAACCCGCGAACGCAGGTTGATAACAATGTTCTGAACCAATCGTGCCGTAATTACCGTGTTAATATAGGTCAGCGCACCGCGTAATAAGGCGACGCATAGGATAGCGGCAGATACCGCGACCAGGGCTTCGAGAAATGTCCAGGGCGGAAGCTGCAGGCCGAAGGGCAGGTGCAACTCTGCAAGATCACCGCGGTAGCGGATGATGTCCACGCCCAATCCCATGAGTGCAAGCCCTGCCAGGGTCAATCCCAACACGGTTAATTGGGTTAATATTACCAGCAAGGCGCGGCCACGGTATTTCCAACTGAGCCCGAGTAATCGTTGGATCAGTTCACGATCGGTGTATTGCGCTCGTTCGTTGGGATAATCGGATTTCATGGGCAAAACCATGATACAATAGACCGAAACGGCTTGTAGGTCAATGCCGGTTGCGTTAACGCTCCGGATGACGTGCGCTATCGCCGCTGATATGCAGCCGGATTTCGCGGTGTGAGGGAGGGGGCCGCAGCCGGATGACGCGTGGTGAGTCCTCGCTTTGGAATACGTGTGCCAACCTTTGCATGTACAGGGTGCGGGCCAGGATATTGTCCGGGGCATCGATGCCGGCCGTTTGCAGCGAGGTGAGTGTGGCGGCATCGGCCTCGCTTTTTCCGGTGAGATTCAGGGCGATCGCTTGTGCGGCGGCCTGCCGGTCAGCGGCTTGCGCGCGCGCTTCGCCAACGATGCGCGCGGCTTCGATGCGCGCCTGGCTGACCCGCTGGTTGCTTTCCTGTTCCGCTTTGATGACGTTGTCAAACATATCGGCAACGGCCGGCGGTGGCGTGATGCGGTCGGCTTCAACTTCATGTATCCGGATACCAAGATTCAATGTATCAATGCGATGCGCCAGAATCCGATGAACGGTTTCCCGGAGTTCGCGGTCGGCCCGCAACGCACGGTCGACTTCCGTCCGCGCCATGGCATGAACGATGGCGCGATCCAACTCCAAACGCAGCAAGCGTTCGATCGCACTGAACGAAAACACATAGGCGTCCGGCGATAGAACGGTGTAGCGCAGAGTCCATCGTGAATGCAGCAGGTTTCGATCGGCGGTCATGGTGGCGCGGAAATACGGACGCCGTTGGGCGTGACGGGTTGCGCGATCGCTGTCGGGGTTGTCCAGACCGTGATGAAAACTATCCGTATGAAGAGTCAATATCCGTTCGCCGGGTAGCCGTACAATTTCGTCGATTGGCGCGGGGAACGCCAAATGGGGGCCGGGTTCGCGAATACGGTCGTCGCCGATGCCGGTCATGCGCCCGAAACGCAGGACGAACGCTTTCTCCTGCTGCGGTACGACAAACAACGAAGACCGTAACAGCGTCAGAGCCAGCAAAATGATCATGACGACACGCAGCACGCCGAAACTCAAACGCAACGCGTCGGACAGCGCCTCGCTGTGCGGAATATCCGCCGGTTTTGGATTGTCGCCGTTGGATTTCATGGCTTCAGACTGTTCCGATCGTGTTCCGGGACCGCCTGCGACGGTCGCGGTGTACCCAGCAGCAGGTCGAACGGTGGCGTATCGGCATCCAGAACCAGCGTGGTACGACGGTCAAGAATCCGTTCCAAGGCCTCAAGTTTACGCAGGAAAATCGCCATCTCGGGGTTTTGATTAAAAACGCTGTAATGTTCCGCCGCTGCGGATTCGCCGGCAGCCCGGATACGCAGGGCTTCGGCCTCGGCTGCCGCCAGGATCTCGGAACGTTCGCGGTCCGCATCGGCCCTAATTTCGGCAGCCCGTCGTAATCCTTCTTCGTGGCGTCCGACCGCCTCGCTTTCGCGTTCCTGACGCATGCGGCGATAGACGGCATCGGTAACGCTGGGCGGCAATCCCAACTTGTGGATGCCAAGAAAGACGATATCGATGCCGTACAGGTCGCGTGCCGAGTCGCGTACGTCGGCCAAAATTTCGCGTTCGATTTGTTCGATCCGGACGGCCTGGGGGTCGACATTGACCAGGGCCGAAAAGGGATACTGGCCGATGACGGCGTTCTTGCGGCTGCGAATCAAACTGTCCAGATGCGTTTCGGCCTGGGCTTGGCTTTCGAGGTTGAGAAAACGGATCGGATCGCTGATGCGCCATCCGGCGTAAACGGCGGCCAGGACCACGCGTTGATCGCCGGTGGCGGTTTGCTCGTAAGCGCCTTCAAGCGTTTGAATACGGGCATCCATCCGGTGGATGCGTTGAATCGGCCAAGGCCATTTAAGGCGCAGGCCCGGCTCGCGGGGCGTCGCATCGGGACGCCCCAGCGTTGAGATAACCACCGTTTCGTCGGTGCGAACAATCATCAAGCATTGCAGAAAAATAAAAAGCAGTGCGATTAAAACACCGATCAGCGGCCGCGCCAGCCGACGGGCGGATTTCGCTTGCTGTTCCTCGATATTATGGTTCATTAAGGAGTCTCCTCGTTTGCCGTGCCCGAGCGTTCCAGCCGGCCGGCGGCATCCAGTAGATCGTCAAAAGGTTTATCCGTGAAATCGATTTCGATCACGTCGGCATCCGCCGGCGCCGTGATCAGGTGTCGTGTGGTTTGGGCAAGATGGGTCTCCATGACATCCAAATACGTTCGTATCGGATAGACGGTAGGCGCCGAACGTGCGGCATTAGTCCGGCTGATGAATAACGCGGTTTCGGCGGCGGCCGTGGTAATGCGCGTATCACGTTCGGCGGCGGCACGCTGCCGATGCTCGTACGCCTCTGCATGGGCCGCCGGTAAACGGCGGATCCGGTAGGCATTTCCCTCGAGAATGGCCGCCTCATGCATTTCGTCGGCGCCGATGACGCGTTCGTAAGCTCCGGCCACCGCGACCGGCGGATGAATGCCGAGCAGGTTGACGGCACGGATCGACAGACCTAGATTCAATTCGCGGACGACATCCTTTAAGCGGTTTTTCATACGTTCTGCAAACATTTGTTGACCCGGTCCCATCAGGTCGAAGACATCCGCATTGCCGGTTTCCAGCATCAGTAGCCGCGCAGCGGTTTGGCGTAACAGTTTGGTGGGCTCCCGGTAAGCCGTCAGATAATGAACCAGGTTGGTAACTTGAACCTCCAGACTGGCGCTGATTGACAGCAAATTAACCGGGACATGGCCAGTGGCTTCGGGCGCAAACAAATCCCGGTCGTACTCGATGTCACGCGCCGCAACCAGGAAATCGTGTTCCTGATCGTGATGTTCTTCGCTCCAAAGCTTGATTTCGTCGTGATGGTGATGATTATCATCGTGGTGATGGAAACCAACTTGTAAGGTTTGAATTCGTTTGACCGGATAACGTCGGATACGGTGCCATGGCGGCGGGAGGACCAAGTGGTACCCGCTCTCCAATATCCGGTCAGGTGCCGGGCGTCCCCTGATTTCAACGACAGCCGCTTCGTGGGGTTCCAGAATTACCAGGCAATGCGAAAGCAATAACACCGACACCTGCAATACAAGCAGTGGCAGCGCCAGGCGGCGGGCCGTGCGGTAGAGCGTCGTTTCGGATATGCGATACCCGAACTGGTAGTCCAGGGCGCCTGCCAGACTGTGAGCCCACACTGACGGATCACATAGTAAAGTTCCCAACCGGCTTGTCTGCAAACGTGCCCGTGCAGTATTCGATTGATAAAACCGGGCGATGCCGCTCAGCAAAGCTTCGGTCGCAAGTAGCGCCGTCAGAACGGCGCCCGC
>PXCX01000225.1 GCA_003565195.1 PVC group bacterium
ATCCGATCCAATGCAAGGGGTTGGCCCGTACGGGGAGGCCAAGGTGGCGGCCGAAAAGGTTTGCCATGAATTTCGCGACGAAGGTATTTGTCTGCCGATTCTGCGACCCAAATCGTTTATCGGACCGGAACGTCTGGGTGTGTTTGCAATGTTTTATGAATGGGCACGTGATGGTCATAATTTCCCGATTTTGGGACGCGGCGACAACCTGTATCAGTTTCTGGATGTTGAAGATTTATGCGAGGCAATCTGGCGTTGCGCCACGTTGCCGCCGGAAACCGTCAACGATACCTTCAATATCGGCGCCAAGCAATTCGGGACCCCGCGTTCCGACTTCCAGGCGGTGCTGGATGAAGCCGGTTGCGGCAAGCGGATTATATGCCTGCCGGAAAAACCGGTAATTCTTGCCTTGCGAATATTGGAACGGTTGCGCTTGTCACCGTTGTACAAGTGGATTTATGAAACCGTTGGCAAGGAATCGTTTGTATCCATCGAGAAAGCCGAACAGCAACTGGGTTTTACCCCCAGATACTCGAATCGTGATGCATTGATCCGTAATTACAGATGGTATCTGGAAAATGCCGAACGATTGTCCGGCGCATCCGGGGTTTCACATCGGGTTCCATGGAGCCAGGGTGCGCTGAAGATTGCCAAACGGTTTTTCTGACAATCAGCGTCGGCAACCGTTCCCGGTCTGGGAACTGTCGTCGGTTCCGGCCGGATGGTAATGGACGTAGACGCGGCGTACCAAGCCGAACATGTGATGAATCCTTTCTTCGACTTCCGAAGCAATACGATCGCCTTCCGCCACGCTCAGATCGCCGTCAATTCCGATGGTAAGGTTGACAACATAGTAGGGCCCGAAACGGTGGGTATGGATTTCCTCGATGGTTTTAACATCGTCCTGGGAACCGATTGTGGCGCGAAGTGTGTCGCCGAGTTTGCGGTTGGGAAGGGTATCCATCAATTCTGCGGATGATTCGCGCAAGATACCGATGCCGGTATGCAGTATGATGATCGCGACCAAGGCCCCGGCCAACGGATCCATCCAAGGGAAACCGTGGCGTGCGAACAAGATGCCTAATGCGACGGCGACCGCCGAAAAAATGTCATTGCGATGATCTTGTGCCAGGGCGATGACCGCCGTGTGACCGTTGCGCCGGCCAACCCGCAGGGTGATATTGGTCAACAGGATCTTGACGAGGATCGTTCCCAGCGCAATCAACAAGGTTCCGTGGGCGGCGGTTGCCGCCTCGCCGGTGCCGGAACGCGCAATTTCATATATGTCGCTGACCGATTTCCAGAAAATCCCGACTGCCGTCGTCACGACGAAAGATCCTACGACCAGGGCGGCGATCGACTCCATTTGACCGTGACCGTAAGGGTGCTCCCGATCGGCGGGTTTGGCCGATATTTTCATAAAAACTTTGACGAAAGCGTAATAGACGACGTCGGAGGTTGAATTGATGCCGTCGGCCAGCAGACCGGCGCTGTTGCCAAAGATGCCTGCCAACGTTTTAACCAAGGCAAGAACGATGTTGGCACCCAAACCGATGTTGACGATACGCTCGGTGGCTTGAATACGTGATGAATCAGGCATGATAAGTGGTCCGAAACGAAGAGGTGAAACCGCTGCCGGTTATCGATGGGTGTCGGGCGCCGGGTTGCGGTGGAGCGCCGCTTCCCGCAAGGCGCGTTGCTGCGCGGCAAAATCCTCGAAAAAAGTTGCTTGATCGTCGGTTAAAACGGACTGCGCGCGTTCCAGGATGCGTTGTTGATGGTTTTCGGCGGCTTCGCGATAAAGATCCGTGATCTCGGGATCAAGCGGCACGGTATCCGCAGGGTCGCCCATGACCGCCTCAATCAAGGTTTCAAGCGCCGTGTTCTCTTCATGTAAAAGCAGAATCAGATGACGCTGTTGATCCTCGGTCAACGGGATGTCATGAAGTAATAATTGTTGTTGGAATCGATCCACCTGCAACCGTTCGGGTTGCGTTTCCTCGTAGGTTTCGTAGGTTGCAAAGTCTTCAGCTCCCAGAAAATCATGGAGGACCGTGCGTAAATCCTGTTGGTCTTCACGAATTGCTTCCGTCGCATGCCGACGTACGTCGGGATCCAAATCTTCCTGCATCATGATCAGCCGGTATTGCATGGCGTTCCACCGTTTTTCCAGCAATAAAGCCAACAGCGTGTCTTCGTCGGCAAGCGTGTAATTGTAATGCGCCAATAAAGGTTCGTATTCGTATTCCAGGGTTGCCAGTATTTGGACGCGCAGTAAATCCCGCAATTCCGGGTCCGTCACGACAGGCATCAGGATATCCATCAGAGAATGCCCGGCGAGGTCGCCGGCCGCGATTCCCTGCGGTGTCACGGGCGACCGTTCAGATGCGCGGACCGTTGCCGCCGCAGTTTCCAGAAACGCGATTCGTTCTTCCAGCCGCATCATACGGCGCTGATAATATTGTCGTTCTTCTACTGCCAAACGCTGGCCTTCATCGTCGGACGGCCACATTGAATGGATTTGCCGTTCTAACCCCCGTAATTGGCGTCGTGCGTCCTGATGGAGTGCTTGCAAGCGTTCGATATGCTCGTGCGCGGTCGTCAATTGCTGTTGTAAACGCCATGATTGAAGCCATCCGGCAATCGCAAGGACGACGATCAACAGCAGAATATATTTTCGGGTAGTCCTGCGCATTAGAGAAACAATCGGTTCGTTATGTTGATAAATAATCTGGCTTGGTCCGCGGACTGCCGCTTGGGTAAACTTCAGACTACATGGCTTCTCTCAGCATAATAGCAGCCTGCCGCAATAATACAATCTTTTTTGGGAACCGGGTATTGACATCGCCGCCCTGAATGCAATACAGTAACCCTGGATTTGATACCGTCGCTGAATCTGCCGCCGACGGAGGAAACAGCCGGGTTTTTGCTGTTGCCTAACACCTTTTGCGGGGGTGCTGGCACCCTTTCGCCCGGAATCGGTGCTTTTATGGGTATAAGTTGTAATGCCGAAACGCGGCGAACCGAAGCGAACCCGGGAACGGGTGAACAAGCGCGAAAGCACGCAAAAAAAACACTGAAATCTTGATAAAAGCGCGGTTTCCCAGAGGCTTTTGACTGGAGCGGGCGACGGGAATCGAACCCGTGTGACCAGCTTGGAAGGCTGGAGCTTTACCACTAAGCAACGCCCGCATACGTGAATGGACGCTTATTATGTCGGAACAAACCGTTTTTGTCAATAGTACCTGGCGAGTCCCTGGCGAGTTCGAACCTCATGAATCTTCATCGCACACCTTGTTTCAACCGTCCGCGGCGCTGCCCGAGAGGCTCCAGAAACCATTGAACCGTGAAACGTGACCCATTGCACCGTGAACGCCTGCAGAAAGTGCTGGCCACCGCCGGTATCGCCGCGCGCCGGCATGCCGAGACGCTTATTCGCGAGGGACGCGTAAAAGTCAACGGCAAGATTGCGCAGCTTGGCCAGCGCGCCGATCCGCTTCACGACCGGATTACGGTCGATGACCGTCCCGTGCCGTGTCCCCAAGCCGCGCAGCGTGCTTACCTGCTGCACAAACCGCGTGGCTTTGTCTGCACGCGGTCGGCCGCCGAAGGCCGTACGGTCTTCCAATTGTTTCCCGGGGCCGGGCCCACCTTGATGACGGCCGGCCGCCTGGATAAAAACAGCGAAGGCGCCTTGTTGCTATCAGATAACGGGGAATGGATTCATCGCTGGACCCATCCATCTTGCGCGCACGAAAAAGTATATCGGGTCACCGTCAGTGGCTCGCTGCGGGGCGAAACCTTTCGCAAACTCAATGCGCCCATGACGCTCGATGGCTATCGGACGCATCCGGCGCGGGTGCGTTTCGTCCGCTCCGGTAACCGTCCGGGACGAATGATCTTGGAATTCGTTTTGCGGGAAGGACGCAATCGTCAGATCCGCAAAATGTGCGAACAGGTCGATTTGACTGTCCGGCGCCTCATCCGGACCAGTATCGGGCCACTGACCCTGGCCGGCTTGAAACCCGGTCAGTGGCGGGCGCTTACGGCGGACGAACTAAAACAGCTTTAGCCCAAGTTCGACAGTTAGTGCCTTGTTCTAAAGCCTCCGTCATTAAAAACAAGAAAAATACCACGATGATGTTGGCAGGTTCGGGCAAGAGGTCAGAAGTCAGAGGTCATCGGCGCGTTTCTTCCGAATCGTTTTTTTGGCTTGTTATGGCGCGCCTTTCGTGTTGCTTGAACCGTTGCAATGCCCGTTACGATATGCCAAAGGCAAAACGAACAGAGCACGGCTATTGTCGCGATACTCTGTTTGCGACGCGGAAAACGGAACGGCGCAGGATGCCGTTCGTGGTAAAACTGTTTCTTAGTGTCAACCGGATGGCCAGGAAAACGGTCATGGCCGTTCCGGAGAAGATAGCGACCATAATGGCGATCTGGTACTTGATGGCGGTGAACGGGTCGGCGCCACCCAGAATCACGCCGGTCATCATGCCGGGCAACGCTACCAGTCCGATGGTGGCCATGGTGGCGACGGTCGGTAGCATGGCCGCCTGAAGAGCATCCCGGAAGTATGGATGAAGCGCTTCGTGCAGGCGGGCGCCTTGGGCAAGGCTTTGATGATACGCCTTTTCATTTTTCGAAATACCCTCGTAGAA